>CAYYUU010000431.1:0-6605 GCA_964474955.1 uncultured Alcaligenaceae bacterium
AGGCCACGGTATCGTGAGGACGCTCCCTTTCCCGTGGGTTCACACCCACGGCTAAGATCTGTCGCCCCAAAGAAGCAAACACTGCGCGGCTTCCAAACAAACCAACAATACACAACCCTTTCTCGTTCCATGACTCTCTACTGCAACACACATACCTTGGGTTCACTCTCCTCAAAACCACACTCTCCTTGAGGTCTCGTTGATGGTTGGCAGCGCATTACTCGTGACGTTCGGATGCTTTGGCATTCTGGTCCTTGCCCACCGTTGGTACGGGCGTTTTCTCGCGAACCGCGTCTTCCAACTCGACCCCAATCGCAAGACTCCCGCTCACACCGAACACGACGGCGTCGATTACGTTCCGACGAAAGTCCCGGTCTTATTCGGGCACCACTTCGCGTCGATTGCTGGCCTTGGGCCGATTCTTGGCCCAGCTCTCGCGGTCATCTGGGGTTGGGTTCCAGCCGTCATCTGGGTAATCGTCGGTTGTATCTTCATGGGAGCCGTCCACGACCTCGGAGCCCTCACGGTTAGCATGCGATTTCGCGGGCGTTCGATCGGCGACGTCTGCCAGGAACTCATCGGACCACGTGCTCGATTGCTCTTCCTGATTATCATCTTCTTCGCCATGTCATTGGCGATGGGAGTTTTCGCCCTGACCGTTTCGGGACTCTTTATCTCGTTTAATCCCGACGCAATTATCCCTTCGTTTGGGCTCATGCTCGTCGCCGTGATCATCGGCATCGCCACTTACAAATTCAAGATGCCGTTGATGCCCGCGACGGTCATCGGGTTGGTGGCTTTCGGTGGGCTCATTGCCTGGGGCGGCGTTCAACCAATTCCGACGCACGAGTGGTTCGTCAGTGCCGAGACGAAGACGGTTCTCGAAGAGGGAAAAGAAACTGGAGAACTCAAAAAGCCCTACGGTGCCGGCGATGCGGAAAAATACATCAAGAATTCAGGAGACCTGGGACCCGTCAGTCTGGTGGCGCAAGCGTTTACGGCTCCTGTCTTGGCGACGACGGGCGGACCACTCGCTGGAACTGCTCCAGTTTTGACAGCTTCTCACTTCGTCGAATCGCAACAACTCTTGACCCCTCGGAATCACACTGCTGCTACAGATATGCGAACGGCAGTCAACACGACCCGGTATGGCTGGATCGGTGTGTTGCTCGTGTACGCATTCCTCGCCTCGGTGTTGCCGGTGTGGTTACTCCTGCAACCTCGGGACTACATTAACAGCTTCCAGCTCTACATCGCGTTGGCGTTTCTGTTCCTCGGCCTCATCGCGGCCACACTCTTCGGCGACGTGAGCAGCACCATCCATGCCGCCGCTTTCCGCACTCCTGGCGAAGATTTCTCGATGGGTGGTGCCGGTTATCGGCCCCTCATCCCGTTCTTGTTTGTGACCATTGCCTGTGGTGCTGTGAGCGGTTTCCACAGTCTCGTCGCCAGTGGCACGACTGCCAAACAAGTTGACAAGGAGCCGGACGCGTTACCAATCGGATACGGTGGAATGTTGACCGAAGGGGCACTTGCGATTCTCGTGATCATGGCTTGTGTCGCTGGACTCGGCACAACAGCTTGGGCCGAAGGAGGACGCTATTCGACTTGGCTCGGGGGATTGGCTCCGAAACTCGAATCCGTCATTGTCGGCGGTGCTCAGTTCTTGCACATGCTCGGCGTTCCCCTTACTTTCGGGCGGACGTTCCTTGCCGTGACGATTATCGCGTTCGCCCTCACGACGCTCGACTCCGGAACACGTTTGCTCCGCTTCAACTTGGAAGAGATTTCTCGCTCGATCAAACTCGACTTCCTGGCCAATCGCTACATCGCGTCGATCCTGGCGATTGGTGGAGTAGCGATGTTCGCGTTGCTTCCAGTGGGCCGAGTATTATGGACGCTCTTCGGGACGACGAACCAACTCCTCGCCGCCTTGACTTTGCTCACCGTCAGCGTCTTCTTGTACAAGCTCAAACGGCCTGTCATTTACACACTCGTTCCGATGGCTCTCATGTTGAGCGTGACGGTCTGGGCCATGGTCATCAACATCCAGGGCTTCTGGGAAAAGAGCCAGTGGTTCCTGCTGAGCGTTTCGCTGACGATGCTCGGGATCAGCGTGTGGCTGTTGGCCGAAGCGTTGATGGCCTTTGGTCACGAACGTGGCACGTTGTTCCCAGAGGAATCGACGGAGCCGCTTTCGACAGATACCGGAACTCGCCACGAGCCACCCAAAGAAGCCGTCTCGGCAAGCAAGATCGGTTAACGGCGCATTCTCAAATGAGAGCACGACATGACGAACGAGACCCTCGCGCCCCCGATGCTCCAAGACCAACTCGCCCAGTTCGAAACCTCGGGCTTCGATCCCCTTGCAGACCTTGCAAGCTCTCGTCGCCTCGTTTGGGATCTCCAACCCAACGTCTTGAAGATTTCCTACGCACGGCGAAAAGTTGAGGGCGTCTGGTTAGTCCAAGCTCTGCTGTTCTTGGTCGGTACGTTCTTTGTCGGCGTGGGAGTCCACATGTTGTACGTCGTCTGGACTCAACCTTGGGGACCCGGACCCGAACACGCTCTCAAAGAGTCCATCACGCCAGCGGGGTTGTCGCTTGTTATGTTGTTCTTGTGCGTGTGGGCCATCAGTCAGGGACTCAACCGATACGAACTCTGCGTCGGTCCCTACGCGATGATGTTCCGGAGGCACGGTCTTTTTGGAACCCGAGAGATTGCTTCTCTCCCTCTCAATGCCATCCAAAATGTGGTCGTGAAAAAATCCCTCTTTCGGAATACACAACACGTCCCGCAACCTGGCGAATACTGGGGCTTGGAAGTGACCGCCCAAAAGCGAATCGAACGTTTCGGCGTCGGGCTTCGCGAGCAAGAGGTCCGGTGGATACAACAAACGGTCTTGTTCTTCCTGGTGGGTATCTTGGCCGAACCCGGTGAAGACGCCATGTCGAGCTGATCTTCCTGACTTGGGATTAGTTCCTCGGCCTCTTTCAACACCAGCCCGAAACGCGAACAACGGCTTTGAGCGCGGCAGGGAACACTGCTTCAGGCCTTGTTGTTCAGTGTCTTACGCCAGCAACACTGCGATCAAGGGATTCAAAGCGAACCACGAAAATCACTTGCGTCTTTTTTGGCTTTCTGTTCCCCGGTCGTTCCTCACAACCACTTCTTCCACCAGAAAAAAATCACGGCAGCAATTCCAGCCACCAACATCAATCCAAGCGCCCAAGGATATCCCAACGTCCAATCTTTCTCGGGCATGAATTCGAAGTTCATGCCGTAGATCCCGGAGATGAGAGTCATCGGCAGTAACACCGTTGAGATCATCGCCAGGACCTTCATGACCTCACCCATGCGGTTGGAGTTCGCGGCCAGATGCGTCTGCATCAGGTCGTTGACTTGCTCCCGCGATGACTCGATGAGTTCGGTCGATCGGACGAGGTGGTCATACACATTCCGGTAGTAGGCCAACTCCCGCGCCTCGATCAACTTGAAATCCCCCCGAATGAGTCGGGCCAAAATTTCACGCTCGTAAATCAGCGACTTTCGAAGGTGAAATATCTTACGCTTCAGGATCAAAAGTTTGTGGAGGAGTTCCGAACTCGGTCTCGCAAAAACCAGGTCGTGCAATTCCTCCAACCGATCCTGGATTTGATCCAGCACGGGCGTGAAGTCGTCGACCATGGCATCCAACAGAACCTGGAACAAATAATCCGGACCGCGTTCGGCCTGGTCCCCATGCTTTTCCAGGTACTTCCGGAGTTCGTCGGCAGCGTGGCTGATTTCAGGATGGTGGGTGATCAATAGATTTTTGGTGAGCACCGCGCTGAGCTGCGTCATGGCTTGCGGGTGCGTCTCTTCCCCACTCTTCTCGAGTTGCGTTTCGCGCTGGAGGAAGTCCGCCTTGAGTGGGTTGACGACCACAAACAAATATTTTGGGAACTCCTCGACTTTCGGCAGGTGGCCCCGTTCTTGTGGGCGACGGTGTCGCTGGGTGATGTCGTCCCGAGTCAGCCGATGCACGGGGAAAAGTTCCGCGAGGACGAACTCTTCCTCCTCCACGGTCGGATGCTCAAGATCGATCCAATACACATCTTGCGATTCTCGGATTCGTTCCTGATTGTCACGCAAAAAGGAGGGATCGAGTTGCGAAGTCGTCTTTGTTTCCGCGTTCCAACAATAAACGGATATCATTTGAGCCTGACCCGATCATTCCAATTCCTTTACTGTAACCCCAACAACGCATCGATGACGTAACACCCGCGGGTGTGAAATTTCGCCGTGCGGCAATGATCGAGTAAGGCCTCATCGTCGCAACTCGCCTCTTCCAGTGCGTCGGCCAACAAAGGCAGGTCGCCGAAATTCTTGTTGTGGTAGATCGAGGTGGCCAGACGCAAGACCATCACATTATTCCATGTCTTCCAGTGGGGCAATACAAAAGGGGGGTGCTGGAATGGATTGCCGAACATGCACCGGAGCAACTCGCAATGCTCCCAGCAGACCTCTCGGCGCGTCCCTCCGCCGACATTCGCGACGATGTCGGCAGCGGCTTGAGTCGCGTACTTGGCTGCTGGAAATGCCGTCGGCTTGACTGGAGCGTAGGAAACTTGTCCGGCCTTACTCGCCCGGGCCGCCGCTAGCTCCTCGTTCGTCGCCTTACCGTCGGCGTACCGCTCGCCGACTTCGACGGCAAACCGACTATCGGCTCCGTCCAAATAAGGCTCCACGCGCCAACAGCACGCGACGCTAAATAGCCGAAACTTTCGCGAACTACCGGTGTGCCGGAGGTGTTCGAGCATCGCGATCGGGTCGGTGCCTTCGAGCCATTGCTTTTCATTCATCGACGTCGCCCTCTTCGGCGGGGTCTGAGTGTCTCACCAACATGCACCCGTTCCACGGGACCGGTGTATATTATACGTGTCTATTTACCATAACAGGCATGCCACGCCCCGTGCATCTTACACAGCAATCCAGTGCTGAGTTCCTTGCCAAAATAGGGAGCAAAATCGGCTTCTTCCTTGCCGACGTCGAAATCTTCCACGTATCGAGTAATGCTACGTTTCGGACATCCGGTCAGCTGCTGAATTTCCTCTGCACTATGGCCTGCGGCATGAAGCCCGAGTACCATGTGCGGCTTGCCCTTCTTGATCGTTCGCGGTTCCGTCAAATACCGATACGGTTTGAGGATGAACTCTGCCGCGTTACTTTCGGGTTTCGCCTTTTTCAGGGTCAACCCAACCCGAGCACATCGGATGATTGGATAGTCCCGCTTCTCCTCACTCTCGACAAGGTGGACGGGATTTTCCGGATCCCAAACGGAGCGTCCCGCCATGGCCTTGTCCAAAGCCGCGACGGTGGATTGTCCGGTCTCCTTGAGCCAATAATCGACGTGAAGAGACGGCCCATCGATCTGGTCTCCGTCCAACGGATAAAGACCGCGAATCAATACGCCCGCAAACGCCTCCCCGTCTCCAAACGCCAAATCTACGCCCTTGAAACTTCCGCTCCGGTACGTTCCCCGACTTCGATGAAAGTACCAAACTCCAGTCTTGAGCTGAACTGGATCGCGATGCGGGAATCGATCATCGTGCCCCTCTCCACTGTAATAAAACTCAATTTCCGTAAATCGATGAGATTTCCCGGCGACCATCACCGTTGCTTCGTTGAGCAAGTATTGGGCGATCCGCGAAAACCACACGCTCCACTCTTCGCTCGATCGCAAATTCTTTGGCTTCTGAAACAACTGCGCTGCTTTTCCCATGAGGACTCCCGTGGCGTGACCTGATGGCAGATTGGAGATGATATGGTCTCGCATTCCACGCCAGACGTCAACCTCTCGGACCACTAAGACTTTTTGACCAATGGGAACCCGGCCAGAACGCCTTACTACGTTCGTCGTGGACCTGGTTTCCTCGACTTCGCTGGGTTTGTCCTTCGGGATTGAAGCCATGTCTTTTTGGAATTGTTGCCTTTTTCGCTTCACCTCGACGTCGTCTTGCTTGGGAGTCTTGGGGGTCTTGTGGCGAGAAATTTGCAATTTTTCGATGGACGGCCAGACAGCCGTGCGGCTGCACTCTCAAGTCCTCAAAGCTCCTAATTCGTCCGAAGTCGCGTCGAGATCTTGGACCAGCTGCTCCATGCGGGCCGGGATTGCTCATCCAGCGCTAGTGTCTGTCATCTCCCCTCCTTGGCATTTGGGTTTTAGAGAACCAGAGTTCCGCCATCGGACCATCCATTTTGTGACACTCGCTTGGCCAACACGGAACCAACGGCCAATTTAGGGAATCGAGCCCTGTCCGGTTTCGACCACCTCGACCACGCGGTGGCGTAACTTGATCAAGGAGGGGTTCCTGACAAACCTCCACGAACCAAAGAAACATGTGCTCTACTTTCATTCTACGCGCGTGCCCACACCGAGCGGAAATCGCTCGGATCTCGGGATTTTGGTGATGTGGAGATTGAATTGCGGCTCATCTCGTGAACTTTTGCGAATTGGAATTGCTAAGGTGAAAGTCAACTTCACAACAGAGCCTGAAGAGCGTTATTTTCAGTGGCTTGCGAATAGGGCTGGCAGGATTCGAACCTGCGACCGACGGATTAGA
>CAYYUU010000432.1:0-6605 GCA_964474955.1 uncultured Alcaligenaceae bacterium
GCCCCCAAAAACAAAAAACCTTTTCTCCCCTCTAAATGCAACTTTCCCAAACGCTGCAGCATTCTTCCGACGATCCATCGAGAACGTCGCTCCCCCACTTTGGCTTGAATGATTCCACTTCGCTGTCGAATATACATAAGTACGCCGAGGTGTCTTGGTGACCCGGCTTGGACCCTGCAAGCGCTACAAAGAGTGGATTTTGAAACATGACGGACTCTCTTGAGAACATCCTGGAAACGGCGGAGTTGGCTTCCGACGTCATCGTGAGCCACCGGAAAGCGATCTACGAGGAGACCCTCAAAGAGTCGCGGTTCATGAAGGAAGGGAATTTCCAATCGTTTCATCCCGAAGACTTGCACCGGATGTACATACTCTACGACGAGCGGTTCTACGAAGGCCAACTCGAAACCGCCCTGGCCGACTTGCCCATCACGTTCGGAATTTCCAAGAAGATGACCAAGGCCGGGGGCAAGACTACGCGACACTGGCTGCGAGGCAAACCGCAGGTCGCGACACGGTACGACATTTCGTTTTCCGCTCCGCTGTTGTTCCAGACGTTCCAGGACGTCCAACGCGATATCCGCATCAACGGAGTCCTGTGCCACGACCGACTCGAAGCCCTCCAACTCGTCTTTGAACACGAATTGACGCACCTATCCGAATTCCTGGTGTGGGACAAATCGAGTTGCAAGGGTTCGCGGTTTCAAACGATCGCGACTCGGATGTTCGGGCACGTCGAATATACCCACCAACTCATCACACAAGCCGAACGTGCGTTATCGAAGTACCAAATTCGTGTCGGCGACACCGTCTCTTTTGAATACGGCGGAGAAACGTATGTCGGGATCGTGAATCGCATCACGAAGCGCGTGACCGTCCTTGTCAAAAGCCCCAACGGAGAGAAATATAGCGACGGGCTTCGATACGCCAAGTACTACGTGCCTCTCGATTTGTTGACGAAGGTCGATGGCAAGGCTTCGTGATTCTATCTGTGTTGGTTTTCTGCAACCCTAAGAGACGACCTCATGCTCCTCGCGTCTGAAGAAGTCCTGAACTTTTTACGAACGATTCGCAACGACCCGGAGAACGACGCACCGAGGTTGATTCTCGCCGATTGGTTGGAGGAACACGATTGTGCGGACCATGCCGAGTTGATCCGTGTCCAGTGCGAGAGTCGAAAACTGGGCGTCTTTGGAAGCGCAGAGGCAGAGTTGATAATCCGGGCCCAAGAACGTTGGCAAGAGTTACTCTCAGATCGATTCCGCCCAACGTTGTTCACTCGCGGCCTGCTGTTCATCGAGATTGATCCCGACGCAAGAACGCCTTTCGAAGAAGCCCTGCAGGCTCTCGGTGAATCTGGGTTGAGTGCATGGATTTCGACGATCGAGTTTGGTTCGCTGCAATACGGCTTCTACTCGCCAGAACCCTCCGGGAATGAAGTGGTGGACAGATTATCGACGTTTCCCTACCTCTTGAATCTCCGTGCTCTTCATCTTGGCAACTCGGGGCTGGACGCCGATGCGGCTCACGTTTTGGCAAACACGCGGCACTTTTCCGAACTGCGGGTTATGCTTCTTGAGAATAATAGTCTTGGTTTCCTCGGTGCGGCGGCTTTGTTGAAATCTCCTTACCTCAAGAATCTGAGGGTTCTCAACTTGCGAGGAAACGGAATCACGACGACGGACTCTGTCCGAGAGAAATTTCGTGAACGATATGGTGATAGGTTCTGGTTGGGTTTGGAGAGTCCGACGTGAGGGACGTCGAATCTCACAAGATCAATCGTTGTAATCGATTCGCCACGTTTCCCTCGACGCATGATGCCTACCGCGAAAGCTGATTTTCGATTTCTCGGATTCGTGCCATCGGGCGTTTCTGGTACGATGAAAAAAATCGGGCGTTGTAGAAGAGCTACTGCAAACCTCCTTGAGGCCGGAATCATGGCAGACCCCAGTGTTGTTCGGCGGATGCCCTTGCGGCAACTCCTTGGTCATTCTGAAAAGTGCGTGCGCGAGTTGCACGACCTCATTTATTTTACTCACCTGACGGACCTTTCGGACTTCCGCGACCTCAGTCGGCCAGTGCGCCGGCGCAGTCAATATCCACAACTCGTGGCGATTCAGAACGGGCTTCGCAAATTACGCGACAATCACATCAAAGCCGAAGATCTATTTGCCCAACTCGAAGAGTGCCTGGAAATTGTCCGCGAACATGCCCAACGAGAACGCGTCAATCGGTTGTAGTCTTCTCCAGCAGTTTTTCGGAATCGCTCGGGTCCTGTTCCCATGACCGAGGATGAATGGCTCCGTTCCACCAACCCCCAACCCATGATACGGTTCCTGCTCGGGACGCATGTTCCGCGGGTCCAGGACATCGAGTCCTTTCCAGACTGCATCGGAAGCCCTCGTAAACTCCGCCTTTTTGCCTGCGCCTGTTATCATCGAATTCGCTGTCTGCTTCCGGACCCGCGAGCTGCAAGGGCGGTCGAAGTTGCGGAGCAATTCGCGGATGGGATGACGACTGCGGATGAAATTAAGGAAATCGCCAAGCAAATCTGGAAAGATTTGTGGGAGTTGGAACCACAATGGCGAGCGTCTCAGGGTTCCGAACGCCAACAATTACTGCCAACTCACGCAGCCCTCGCTCTGGCTTCTCAGATTCTCCACCCGGAAGCCCCAAAGGCCGCTTATTACGCTTCCTCCAACGCCTATTTGCATTACGCCGAGATGAAAGTTCCTGGTGTCGTGCCGCATGACCGAAAGTTTACAGCCGCTCAACAAACCGAAGAACAAGCGCAAGCTCAGTTGCTTCGATGCATCTTCGGCTTGAGCCCCGAGATTCCTTACGCGACACCGCTTTGTTGGCTCACAACTCCGGTAGGGTCTGTCGCTCATCGAATTTATGAAGAGCGATGTTTCGAAGAGTTGCCGATTCTTGCCGATGCTCTGGAAGAAGCGGGGTGTTTCAACGAAGACATGCTAAATCATTGCCGCATGGATAAGATTCATGATCGAGGATGCTGGGTGGTTGATTTGGTGTTGGGACGAGGGTGACCCCGGACGACTGACGAGCTTTTTGGTTTCTGTGGGCGAGCGAATCGAAGGAGTTGCATGCTGCTTTGCAGCAGTGCGACTCCGGAGCGAGCAAAACAACACGAATCGAAGGAGTTGCATGCTGCTTTGCAGCAGTGCGACTCCAGAGCGAGCAAAACAACACGAAGCGAAGGACCACCCTACCAAACACGAACATCACAACTTATATCGTCCTTCGAGTTCCTTCAAAAGTATCGGATGCAGAACGCCGTTACTCGCCACCGAATCCGGCGTGAAAGGATCGTACGGCGTTCCGTCGGCGTTGGTGATTTTTCCGCCAGCCTCCTGGACGATTACTGCTCCACCGGCGACGTCCCAAACTTTATTGTCGAACGCCCAAAATCCGTCGAACCGACCGCACGCAAGGTACGCCAGATTCAGAGCCGTCGAACCCGTACGACGAAGAGCTTGGGCACGATAAGAGAAGTGCTGCCACAGTTCCAAAACATACTCGTAGCCGCGAAGGTCTGCCGGAAAACCCGTCGCCATGAGGGCTTCGCCGAGAGAATCGATGGATGATGGACGAATCGGTACGGCGTTGAGATAGGCTCCGAGTCCTTCGGCAGCTGCAAACATCTCGCACCGAAGGGGATCGTAGACGACGCCCACGACGAGGTTTCCGGCAATCTGAAGGCCGATCGAAATACAATAAAATGGGCAGTCGTGGACGTAGTTCGTGGTGCCGTCGATTGGGTCCACGATCCAGGTCGGCGGCGCGTCGGGGGCCGGTCGAGACTTCGCGGCGTCTCCTTCTTCGCCAAGCATTTGGTGATCTGGAAACCGTTTGCTCAGGAAGTCAAAGATTGCTTTTTGAGAGCCCTCGTCGGCTTCCGTGACGAGATCAAATCGGCCCTTCTCGCGGACCTGAAATTTTTCTCGCCAGTGGTTCAACACCTTCGCCGCTTCGAGTGCTGCTTCCTTCGCGGCGACCGCGTATCCGGCCATTCGATGATCGTTGGTCATGATTAGCCTCAATTTCCCGCCTGGACCTTTTCTCTCATGTCTTCGGCATCCGATTCCGTCACGGAGACCGATTCGGGGAGCCAACCGCGACCTTCTTCGACGACGAGGGTACGGAGGGCTTCGATCCATTTGGGGTGATCGTTCAAGCAAACGCAAGCATGAAGTTTTTCCCCGCCCGCTTTCTCGAATTCTTCGCGCGACTCGTTGCCAATCTCATCGACCGTTTCGAGACAGTCGGCGGTGAATCCGGGCATGGCGACGAAGACATTTTTCACGCCGTTGTGGGCCATCTTTTCGAGCGTGTCGTCGGTGTATGGCTTGAGCCACTTGTCACTACCGAAGAGAGATTGAAAAGTCTGCGTCCATTGCGACCGCTCCCAGCCGAGCCGCTCGACCAACGCGAACGTGGTCCGTTTAACGTGAGTTGCATAGGGATCACCTCGTTGGGCGTACTTCACGGGAATTCCGTGGAAGCTGAAGACGTGATGGTCGGGCGTCCAATCGAGCTTTTCGAGTTCTTCCTCAATGATCGTGGCCATCGCATCGATGTACGCCGGATGATCGTAATACGGCGGAACGATTCGGATGGCGGGAACTCGGCGTTGTTGCATGAGGGCCTTGAACAGAACGTCGGTGGCCGACGCCGTCGTGGTCGCGGAGTATTGTGGATACATTGGCACGACAATCAACCGCTCGACTCCCTCTTGGATCATTTCGTCGACGACCTGGCTCAAGTGCGGATTCCCGATCTGCATGCCGAAACGAACGGGCACGTCCGGCAGAAGTTCTTGCAACAATTCGGTCTGTCGCTTCGTCCAGTGCAAGAGCGGCGAACCAGTTTCCGGATCCCAAATCCGGGCGTACTTTTCCGCCGACTTCGCCGGACGCACGAGCAATATGATTTGCAAGATGAACCACCACGCAAACCGCGGGAACTCGATCACCCGAGGGTCGCCGAGGAATTCTCTGAGGTAGGGGCGTAACGCCTTGGCCGTTGGGGCATCGGGAGTGCCGAGTTGAACCAACAGCACTCCTACTTTGGATGTCGATGATTGAGAAGCCATATCGAATCAACCTGCTCTAAAATCTGGAAGGTGGGATCAAGCGTCATTCGAATTCGAGGATTTGACGCATCTTATTTATCTTAGGCGAGCAAGGAAATAGGTTCCTGTGGTTTCCCACGCTTCGCGCGGAAGGAATCGTGGTTTCGCCCCCAGGAGATTGCCTGGTACAATATCGCTTTAAGTCCGACAACACTGCTGGGGCGAGGAACGTGAGATAACAGACTGTCCGGTTTCGTCTTTTTGTCGACAGTAATTGGTGGGCCTTCGACGAAAACAACGCTCCGAAATCCAGACACCGATTTATTTCGCATTCCACGCCCTCGGAGAACTTGATGGTACGGTGCAATGCGTTGGAACGAAGAACAACTTCAACGGTTCAACAGCCAGGGATACTTATTTGCTCGTGGGCTTTTTTCGCCTGCCGAAGTCGCAGAGTTGAACGCCGTCGTTCCTGCACTGCTTGAGGGAGATGAGCAGGTCGACCAAATGCATCACGAACGCGAACGCAGCGGCGCGGTGCGTCAAATTTACTTGACACATCGTTACTCGCCGCCGTTCGTGGCATTGTCCAAGAACTCCAAGATCACAGAACCGGTGAAGCAGTTTCTCGGCGACGATGTCTACGTCTGGCACAGCAAGATCAACGTGAAAGAGGCGTTCGAGGGTACCATCTGGTTGTGGCATCAAGATTACGGTTACTGGATGTGGGATGGAGTTGAGCCGGAACTTGTGTCGGTCATGGTTTTCCTGGACAAAGCGACTGTGAACAACGGCTGCCTTTTGGTCGCGGCTGGAACGCACAAATGGGGACGCCTCGAACATTATCCGGACGAGACGACAACCAGCTACAAACAATGGTGCGTCGACCACACAGAACTCAAGCAACGACTCACCGAAGACATGATTCGCCCGATCACGGGTGAGCCAGGAGACGTTCTTTTCTTTCACTGCAATCTACTTCACGGCAGCAATCACAACATGTCCCCGTTGCCGCGAAAATCGGTCATCGTGGCCTACAACAAATTAACGAACAAACCACGCCCGGTCGAGAATCCTCGTCCCGACTGGGTCGTCGCTCGTCAGTTCGATCCTATTTGAACGACCAAGGGCGGAATCTTTTCGGGGACGCTCGAGAACCAATTATCTAGTTTTGGTGCGTTTGGGAAAGTTGCTTTTCGTTCTGCGAAAAGTTCCTTGAAACTTCTTGCGTAACTGGTCGACTCATGCCCGCGAAGAAAGGAAATCGCATATCGGCCCAACGTCTTCGGGCATCATGCAAACGCTGGCCGAATGGCCTTCGTTGTTCTTTATCTTTGGGTCGTGTGTCCCAGAAGACCTGATACATCGGACGCACCCACTGAGGAATGCAGCGTTCGACTCGCGCTTGGCGAGTCTCGCCGACGTGAATTTGATCGAACGGTTGGACGCGGATGTTTGTTTGGTGGTCATTGTCCTGAACTATTGCCCGGAGCTTGACGTGGAAGACTTC
>CAYYUU010000433.1:0-6601 GCA_964474955.1 uncultured Alcaligenaceae bacterium
AACTCGGTGAATCCGTCTACAAGAGAGGGATGAGTTCTTGAGCATTCCATCACGACTCTTTCCCAAACCAGGTCCTGTGTTTGCACGAACTGCAGAACACGCGATGAAGACTCTGCTGTTAGTGCTTTTGCCGGTGATGTTGGTTGGCTGCGGATCGGGTCTCGGCGTCCGCAAGACAAATCTGTATCCACTACTATCGGCTTGGCGTGCGACGGTCGGCCACGGAGAAGATATTTCGCCTCGGACCAAGCAGACGCTCCGTAGGTTAGACCTCATGCGGGCCTACGATCGAAACCCGACCGAAGCCTACGTGAAGCTTCACCAACTCGCCGTCGAGCAACCCGATCCGGACTGGATCTTCGCTCTGGCCGACATGAGTTACCTGTTCGGCCAACAACTCGAACGCCGCAATTGTTCGGAGGCCATCGCATATTACTACCTGTGCGCCGGATATTCGTATCACTTTCTGTTTGGCAACAACCGTCCTCGCCCCGATCCTCTTTGTGGATATGCCAGGCAAGACGGAGTGACGAAAACGGTGACTCCCACGCCACTCCAACACACGCCCGAAGAAGCCTTTGATCCCAGGTTTCGTCTCGCGTGCGATCTCTACAACAACGGCCTGGAGAAGTGCATTCGCGCGGCCCAAAAAGTGGGCAGACTCGACCCCAGAAACCAACTCTACATGGCCAACGCCGATGGCTCGAAGTTTCGTTTGTCGGTGACGCACCATGGTTTCGCCTGGCGACCACAAGAATTCGGCAAACTCCTTTTCGCGTCGGACTATCAAGTCACTGGTTTACGCAACCATTACAAAACCTATGGACTCGGCGTCCCGTTGATTGGCATCCGCGCGAAGGTACCCAACGAGGCGCCGGGCCAGGCCTTTTATCCCAAGGAAGTTAGTTTTCCCGTCACTGCATTTTTCCGCTTCGAGGGATCGCTTGCCGATTTGGGAGCGAGCCGATCCGGTCGCCTCGAACTCTACAATCCGCTGCGGGTCCAGAAAATTCAAATCAAGCATCGAGTGGTTCCGCTCGAACGGGATCTGACCACACCACTGGCGTATTTCCTGAGCCGGAGCGACTTGCACGGAGTGGAGTTCGCCGGACTCCTCAGCGACGACAATCTGGAGGGACGACGCGGCATCTACATGTTCGAGCCCTACCAGAAAGGCAAGATCCCGGTCCTCATGGTTCACGGTTTGTTTTCGTCGCCGTTGACGTGGGCTCCTTTATTCAACGAACTCCGGGCCGACCCGATCTTGAACGAAAAATATCAATTCCTGTTCTATCTCTATCCGTCGGGGCATCCTTATCTCGCCACGGCTGGCGACTTGCGGTTGTCGCTCGCGAAACTCCGGGCCGAGGTCGATCCGCATAACAAAGACGCGGCGTTCGACCAAATGGTCTACGTCGGCCACAGCATGGGCGGACTCATCGGAAAACTCGCGACGCAGGACAGCGGGTACGATTTTTGGCATCTGGCGACCGATCAACCGTTCGATCGAGTCAAGGCCTCGCCCGAGATCAAAACCAAACTCCGCCAGATGTTCTTCTTTGAGCAACAGAAGTGCATCAAACGCGTTGTCTTCCTCGGCACACCACACAGAGGTTCAAAGCTCAGCCCATCGTTGATCGGTCGGGCCGTCAACCGCCTGATTCGCTTGCCGAAAAAACTCATGAAGACGGCCGACGACCTCACGTCGCTTAATCCTGGCCTGTGGAACGTCAAAGGCGGCCTTTGGTACAATGGGCGTATACCGACGAGCATCGATTTGCTCAAACCGCGTTCCCCAGCGTTACGAGTGTTGGCCGAGCGACCGCCACCCGAAGACGTGAAATATCACTCGGTCGTTGGGGTGTACAACGGCACCGGCAGGAATAGCGACGACGGCGTCGTGCATTACTCCAGTGCACACATTGAAGGGACGAACTCGGAACTCTTAGTCCCCGCTCATCACATCGTGCTCCACCAACACCCACGCACGATGCTTGAGGTTCGCCGCATTTTGTACCTGCACCTCCACGAGTTGGATTGCCGAGTGCGTCGGTTGCCTGTCCCGGCCGTCCAGGCGGCAGAACACCAGAAGCCACAAGTTGTCCAGGCGGGGATCAAGGGAAGGTAGTCAGAGAAACAAGTGTCGCGTTTTGGTTGGTCCGGGAAGTTGCTTTTCGCGGAGGGAAAGCTCCGAAAGCCCGAATTTTTTTCTCGGAGCGAAAAGCAACTTTCCCAAACACGACTGTTGTTTCTCCGACTGCCCGACGCGTGGAGAGACCGGGCACGATTATTGCTTGGTGAGGGAACGGACCTCTGCTCTGCAAAGGTAGTCAAGTGGATCTAAGTTGTGGTTTGCACCTCGGAGTACCTGCGATGGCCTACTTGGAGCAGTTCTGGTCTAACTTTCGTCTCGCCGACTTGTTCGACATTCTTGTCGTGGCCGCGCTGATTTACGTCGCCCTTTCTTGGATTCGACATCTGACTTCGGTGGCCGTGAGCATTGGGCTTTTCCTGGTCGGGGCAATCTATTACATGGCCCGAGAACTGGACATGTACTTGACGTCGCTCGTGTTCCAGTTGGGCTTCACCGTGATTTTGATCGGCCTTGTGGTCGTATATCAAAAGGAAGTGCGCCGGGGTCTGGATCGCCTGCTCAGCACCACTCGGTTTGGCGCGAGGACGCCGAAGGTCGAATCGGTTCTGTTCGTCGATACGTTGACCGAAGCTCTCGGGCTGTTGGCGCGCGAGCGAGTCGGAGCGCTCGTCGTGCTGCGAGGAAGGGAGTCGATCGAAAGTCACGTGCGGGGTGGCATTCCGCTGGGCGGGCGCGTTAGTCTACCGCTTTTACACAGCATCTTTCATCCGGCCACTCAGGGGCACGACGGGGCCGTGTTGATCGAGAAAGATCGCGTCACCCGATTCGCCGTGCACCTTCCGTTGTCCCACGACCTCGCGGCAGTGAAGGGGCGCGGAACCCGACACACCGCCGCGTTGGGGCTCGCCGAACGTTGTGACGCTTTGATCCTCGTCGTATCCGAAGAGCGAGGGCGGGTGAGCATTGCCAGGGACGGACAACTTTTCGAAGTGGAATCCACCGTCGAGTTACATAGTCATCTCGAATCGTTCTGGCGCGACCACAACTCGCCCCAGCGAAAGAGTTGGTGGCGGCGCCTGTTCCGGATGGTTGGCCTGCACTCCATTGCGTTCTGTCTATCGTTCCTGTTTTGGTTCTTGCTGACGTACAACGTCGATCCCGTCCAGCGCGCATTCGAGGTGCCTGTCGAGTATCGAAATTTGCCCGAGATGTGGGTGCTTTCCGAAGACAGTCCACAGAAAACCGAGGTCGTCATTTCCGGACCAGAGCGAGCCTTCGCGAACTTGAATCCGAAGAAGCTGAAGATCTCGCTCGACCTGGCGAGGCCCAAGGAGGGTCCACAAAGTTTGTTGATCACACGAGAACACCTCAAGCTCCCCGCCGCGCTGACCGTCCGGCGCTCCGACGCCGAGCCACTCCGATTCGGTGTCTATCGACTGCATCGCCACGAAGTACCAGTGACCGTCAACATCGACGAGTTCACCTCACCGCCGCAAGGCTACCGCTATTTGCGGGCGACCGTCCGTCCGCGTCGGGTGACCTTGCTCGTGCGAGGCGCTGCCTTGAAAACCATTAAAGAAGCGTCCACGAATTTGATCGACCTGTCGGAGTTCCGCACTACACGAATCGTAACGGTTCCGCTCAACTTACCTGCCGACGTTCGTTTGGCCGAGGGCACTCAACCGAGCGTTTCCGTGACGGTCTTCATACAAAGCGAGAAGTCGAAGGCGCCGATTCAGAAACAATGAAAGAAATAGAGGTGTGGATTGCAACGTCGAGTTTCGGTTCTTGATCCGAAGGACAGGTTTTCCCCTGTCCTACGGTTGACTTCTCGATTCAAAGATTACCGAGTTTGCTCGTCAAGACTCATTACAGCTTGCTCAACAATTTTCGCCAACGTTTCCAGGCCGCGTTGCGAGCTTGGCGATTGGCGGGCGTGGCGTCCTTGGCCTCACCCGCTCGCATGAACCCATGTCCCGCCCCTTTGTAGGTCACGGGCTCGAACTTCTTGTCGTACTTTTTCATCGTCTTCGCAACCTTCGGCACCTGACCAGTGATGCGGAAATCGCGTCCGCCGTAAAATCCATACACCGGAGCCTGGATCTTCTTGTATGCCGCGTCTTCCTTGGGCGCTCGGCCATAAAACACAAACGCCGCTGCGAGTTTTGGGTTGTGCGTGGCGTACGTGAAGGCTTGGCCTCCGCCCCAACAAAAACCGGCCACGGCGACTTTCTTTTTACCGGCTTTCATTTTCTTGGCGTAAGCAAACACGGCATCGAGGTCGGACAAGACTTGTTTCTGAGATAGTTTGTATATCCCGGTTCTGGCGGCATCGCTGGAGGGAAAGGCCTCGGTTCCGCCGCCTTTCGGTCCGGTTCCGCTCAACAAATCCGGAGCGATTGCCACGTACCCGGCTTCGGCAACTTGATCCGCCGCCGAACGAGCCCAGTCATTGAGCCCCCGGTTTTCGTGAATCACGATCACGACGGGCACGGCCTTTTTCACTTCCGGGAACACAACAAAACATTGGACGACTCGACCCGTCTTGGTTTTGACCTTCACCCATTCGTGATGACGTGGCGAGTTCTCTAATCGCTTCTTGCTTGGGTCTTGTTGTGCCCCGAGCGAAGAAACAATGACCGTCATGGCAACGACTGCGATGCAATGTCTCACGGAGTGATCCTTTCTCTCAACTTAATCTCGAACGTGCCTCGGATGGAGACACGAGGAGCATTCCGGACAATTTCCCGGACCTGTTTGATAATGTATGAGAGTCACACCCATTGCGTAGGGATTGATATAACCGTACCCGAGCCTCCTGCGAACTTGCGCTCGACTCGAAGTGTCTTCCTGATGGAAACCGTCTGGAACGCAAAAGAATGATTGTCCGGATTTGATTTTGGGGTGGGGGGAGCGTGACGGCGTCCGAAACCAAAACAATGACAAAACCAAAGACAAAACTCCCAAAGCGGCGTCGAGCCGCCGCACTCCAAAACACACAAACCCGAAGCGCAAGCGAGAAATCGGAAAATACTAAAGCGGCAGCTACCCCTGCCGCACTCCAAAACAAAACAACAAACCGGACAGCAATAAATTTCGCCTTCCCTTAACGAATCTTTTCTTGTTCCAGGGGACAAACATGCTCCAGCTCCCGTTTTGGACGGAACTCGCCTCTTCTCAACGTATTCTCGTTGCCGGTGCGGGTGGAGGTTACGACGTTTTCTGCGGGCTCCCTTTGTATTTCGCACTGCAGAATGCGGGGAAGGAGGTCTGGCTCGCGAATTTGTCGTTCGCCGATATCGGCAGCGCCTTTGGAGAACGACCGACACACACGACGCGCGTCGTGACTGCGGATTCGTTGGGCGCACACTCCTACTTTCCAGAATGCTATCTGAGCCGCTGGTTTCGCGAACAAGGCGAAGAGGTTCCGATTTATTGCTTCGACCGGGAGGGAGTGAAGCTGCTTCTGCAAGGGTATCAACACATCGCCGAGACCCGAGAACTGGATACCGTCGTCCTCGTCGATGGCGGAACCGATAGCCTGATGCGAGGCGACGAGGCCGGGCTCGGGACGCCGCACGAAGACATTGCAAGCATCGCAGCAGTTCACGAACTCGACGTGCCGAACAAATATCTCGTCTGTCTTGGTTTCGGAATCGACGCGTTCCACGGCGTCAGCCACTACGATTATCTGGAAGGCGTGGCGGACTTGATCCAGAGCGGTGGATACCTGGGAACTTTCTCGCTTCTGCGGGAAATGCCAGAAGCCAAGCGCTACCGCGAGGCAAGCGAGTTCGTGTTCGAGAACATGTCCCACCACGTCAGCATTGTTTCGAGTTCGATCCTCAGCGCCCTCGAAGGACGCTTCGGCAACTACCACGCAACGTCCCGCACTCTTGGAAGTGAGCTATTCATCAACCCGTTGATGTGTCTCTATTGGTGCTTCCAACTCGACAAAGTCGCCGAACGCATCGCCTACCTCGAACCGGTCAAGCAAACGTGGACGTTCAACGAAGTGGACGACGTGATCGCGAACTATCGGATGCATTGTAAGAGGCGCCCTCGGAAGCAAATCCCTCTTTGAAGAGTGTTCCGTTGCTCTGGGAGTGGTTCATGTGGCTCAATACCAAAATCCAAACAACTACTGATTCGTCATTACGAGCCTGCAAGGACATCTTGTTTCTCAGATTCCTAACCTCTCAAGCTCTCAGTTACATTTCCACATTTCTCCTACGATCCTTGCACTCCGCAATTTCCTCGTATACTCTCACTCTCAAATCAATTGCCCCATTTCTTTCTCACAAACAACACCCGAGGTGCAATCATGGCATCAACCAAGGTGAAGGCATATAAGTTCGGCGCTCCTGGACAACCACCATTCTCCAACGATTATGAGATCGTCAAGAACTGTGTGCTCCAGGTGACCGAGATCAAAACGAACCACAACAAATATTACGCCCTCGAACTGCATCAAGGGAAACTCGACGGCAAAGATGTCTTTCGGGT
>CAYYUU010000434.1:0-6598 GCA_964474955.1 uncultured Alcaligenaceae bacterium
TGGGTTCGGGGGAGTGTGGGTCGGCGCGGCTCCGCATTTGCTCTTCATTCCCGACAAGAATCAAGACGACCGACCTGATGGGCCGCCGCAAGTTCTCCTCGATGGTTGGGGATACCAAGATACTCACGAAACTCTCAACAGTTTTATCTGGGGTCCGGACGGTTGGCTCTATGGATGTCATGGAGTGTTTACACACTCGAACGTGGGCAAACCGGGGACGCCTCGGAATAAACGAGTCCGCATCAACGCGGGCATATGGCGATATCATCCCACGAAACATAAGTTCGAAGTCTTCGCTCATGGGACGAGTAATCCGTGGGGCGTGGACTTCAACGAACATGGACACTGCTTCTTAACTTGTTGTGTGATTCCACATCTCTTCCATATCCAACAAGGTGGGCGATACCGTCGACAAGCGGGCTCACACTTTAATCCACATACGTACGCCGACATCAAAACGATTGCAAAACATAGGCACTGGGTTGGTAATCAGTGGAATGATTTCGACAGGGCCAAATCGGATGCGTCCGGCGGTGGTCACGCGCATGCCGGAGCGATGTTCTATCTCGGTGGTGCGTGGCCGAAAAAGTATCATGGCCAACTATTCATGAATAATATTCATGGGGCTCGGCTCAATGTCGATAAAGTATGGCGAAAAGGCTCGGGTTATATCGGTGATGGTGAACCTGACTTTTGCAAAACCAATGATCTGTGGTCCCAAATCATCTATTTTCGATATGGTCCCGATGGTCAGGTCTATATGATCGATTGGTACGATCGTCAGCAATGCCATCGTCGAGAGATCGATCGTCACGATCGCAGTAATGGACGCATCTACAAGATCAGTTACAAAGATGCCAAGCCCGTTCAAGTAGACCTCCGGAAGAAGACAGATATGGAGCTGGCGAAGCTCTTATCGCACAAGAACGAGTGGTACGTGAGACATTCCCGGCGTTTATTACAAGAACGAGCGGCGACTCGGAAACTCAAGGACGAGGCCGTCGCATACCTCAACATTATGGCGTTTCAGGCAAAGATTACGAGGCTCACGCTGCGAGCTTTGTGGGCTTTGCATGTGACCAGGAACCTGCAAGAAGTACATCTCAAAAAGGCTCTGGACGAAAAGAGCGAAGAGGTGCGAGGTTGGGCGATTCAACTTGCTTGTGAGGATGGCGTCCCGTCGAAGGAACTACTCGAAAAATTCCAGTCGATGGCTGCGAACGACAAGTCGCAATTAGTCCGGCTGTATTTGACTTCGGCACTTCAAAGATTTCCTGCCGACAAACGGTTGCCCCTTCTGATCGAGTTAACGAACCATTCGGAGGACGCAGGCGATCACAACTTACCGTTGATGTACTGGTACGCCGCGGAACCTCTGGCACGAGAAATGGCACCGAAGGCTATCGCGATGGCAACGCAGAGCAAGATACCGCTCCTGAAACAATTCATGGCTCGGCGACTTGCTGCTACAGGAACGCCCGAAGCATACCAACTGGTCCTGGCGGGCGTGCAACTGACCAAGGACAAGAAAGGCAAACTCGCCATCTTGCGAGAACTCCTCAACGGTTTGAAGGGCAAGCGAAAAGTCGCGATGCCAAAGAGTTGGAAAAGTGTATTCGATGAACTGGGCGACAGCAAAGATGAGGGCATTCGCTCGGCAGTTTGGTCACTCGCCGTGAAGTTCGGTGATCCCACGGTCCAGCAGCGGATGCGGAGTTTGCTTGCGAAGGGGACGACCCCGATCGAACAACGCAAACAATTCCTGCAGACGTTGTTATCTTCGCGAGACAGCAAGCTCTTGCCCATTCTCAAAAAACTGGTCACCGACGAACACATGCGAGGGGACGCTCTCAAGGGGCTCGCGTCGTTCGATGATCCGACCATTCCTTCGTTGATCCTCAAGCAATATTCGAAGCTCGATGGCGGGGAAAAGCGGTTGGCCCTCGCAACTTTGGTTTCTCGACCGAAGTACGCGAAGGACCTTCTCGAAGCCGTCGGCGCGAAGCAAGTCTCGGCCAAAGACCTGACGGCGGACCTCGTGCGACGACTGCGAAATCTCGATAACGAGGACATCAACAAACAGATCGCCAAGGTGTGGGGAATCGTTCGAAGCACTCCTGCCGCGAAAGCTCAGTTGATCGCTCGGTACAAAAAACTCGTGAAGGAGACCCCAGTTTCTGAAAAGATGCTGCCGCTCGGTCGAGCCGTCTTCGCCAAGACGTGTATGCAATGTCATAAACTGTTCGGCGAAGGTGGTGACATCGGACCAGAACTGACCGGATCGAATCGGGCTGACCTCGACTACCTGTTGACCAACATCATTGACCCTTCGGCGGTCCTCGCGAAGGAGTACACGGCAAGTGTGATTGCCACAAAACGAGGGCGAGTCATCACCGGGATCATCCGCCAACAAACCAAGGACGCTTACACAATCGTGACCGCTGACGAGGTCGTCACGATACCCCGAGAAGATGTCCAGGGTGTTCGCAGTAGTGGCAAATCGATGATGCCCGAAGACCAACTCCCGCAGATGTCGAACGCCGAAGCGAGGGCGTTGCTAGCGTACCTGGGAAGTCCAAAGCAAGTCCCCATGCTCGCCACCAAAGAGAATGCCAAAAACTTCTTCAACGGAAAGGATTTCACGGGTTGGAAAGGTCGCCAGAAGTATTGGCGTGTGGAGAAAGGCGAGATCGTCGGGACGCGACCAAAAGGGAAACCGAACCGGAATGAATTCCTCGTGAGCGACTTGGTGGTTCGTGACTTCCGGCTGTCACTCCAAGTGAAGCTGACTCCCGATAGCGGAAACAGCGGCATTCAGTTCCGGAGCAAGTTGCTCAAGGGCGGTGACGTCAGCGGCTATCAAGCCGACGTCGGCCAAGGTTGGTGGGGCAAACTCTACGAAGAACATGGCCGCGGCTTGCTCTGGAAGAAACCCGGAGACCAATACGTCAAGAAAGGCCAATGGAACACCTACGTGATCGAGGCGATCGGTCCGCGGATCAAAACATATCTCAATGGAAAACTCTGCGTGGACCTTGTTGATCGGCCCGGACGCCGACAAGGAATCATCGCATTGCAAGTCCACTCCGGGGCGCCATTCGAAGTCCGGTTTAAAGACTTCAAGCTGGAGGTGCTTGCTCTTTCCAAGTAACGAGTGGTTGTGCGGTTGGATTCGTGGAATCTCCACACAAGCCTGAAGTGCGAGCGAAGGACAAAGAAATATCCTTCGCTCGCGCTTCAGGCTTGTCCAATAGCGAAGGCCAATAATATAGGGACATCCTATAACGACATCGAAAACAGGGGATAGACAACACTGGGGGTTTTCGACATACTAGACCCATGAACCATTAACGCATATTCTTTTTCAAGCGACGTCCCGTTACCAAGCGTCCTATGTTCGACGGTCCGTAGAACGCCCGCGTCGTTTTGCCAAGGCGGTGACTGGAGGAATGACATGGGTTCCCTACGATTGAGTTTTACCGGTCAATGGCGGACCACCTTCGGACCGATGGACCTGCGGGAATTCGACGGGCGTGTCGAGGGCGTGTACGCGAATAACTCCCGGATCGAAGGGAACGTGATTGGCAACGAATTGATCTTCGACTATTACGAACCTGTGGGAGAGTTCCGTTACGCCCAAGAACCCGAGGTAGCTTCGGAGGAATACATCCACGGCGAGGGACGGTTCACGCTCTCGCCCGATGGAATGATGTTCGCGGGTTTTTGGCTCCAGGATGGTGCGACCCAGTGGGCCTTGTGGGTCGGCCAACGAGAAGAATTATTCGAGCCCAATGAGCAGCTCTCGTCCATGTTTCGAAGTCCCAATTGACATTCGTATTGCTGAAAAATAGGCTGTTGGCATCTTCTTGTTCACGCTGACGGAAAAACTTGACCTCTGGCTTTCCGCACGGTCCGGAAAGCGGACGATTCGCAGTTGGATCCTGCGGTCGCCATCAAAGTTTCGCAGAAGAACAACTGCATCACTTCAATGTCGTAAACACCCACGAAGTCGGGCGGTAGCCTGATTCGGTTCATCTCGTTATCGAATTGCATCGAGCGAGGAGGCCTATAACGACCTGATTGAAGGACCTCGAAAAACCTCTCTGTCGACGGTTCGAAACGGCCAAAGATCTGGCTAAGGAATTGAACAAGTTTCTGCGAGGCGATCCTTGCGCTTAAGCCGAACGAAGCCGTGATCCACTCAGGACTCGTATCGGAACAAATGTAATGAGTCGCACGATCCAGTCCAACAACTCGGAAATTCACTTCTCGCTTCCGAGCCGCTATTTTTATCGTATGTTTGGAGAGTAGAATAGCATCCCGTTTCCATTCGCTATTTGCCGGGCACCAAATCCGCAGACGAAAGGAACGCTAGAGCGTCATTTCGAATCTCCGATCAGAGAGGTCGATTCCCACGGCCCAATTTCCCCTTACAGCATCCATCGAGGAATTTCCGTGCTTTGGTTGTTCACGCTGACTGTGTTTCTGAGTTCTTTGCTGCTGTTTCTGGTACAGCCCATGGTGGGAAAGATGTTCCTGCCGAAGCTCGGGGGGACGCCCAACATTTGGAATACTTGCATGGTGTTCTTTCAAGCAGCACTCCTGGCCGGGTATGGCTACACGCATTCGACGACCAACAAGCTGACTCGCAAGTGGCAAATTTATTTGCATCTGGCGCTGCTTTGGCTCCCCCTTTTGGCTCTGCCGTTGGCCGTGCATTCGTTGGGTCCGCCGGACGTGCAGACGCCTTTGAGTTGGATGTTAATCACACTTTGCTTATCGGTCGGCTTGCCTTTCTTTGTCGTGTCGACCAGCGCGCCGTTGATCCAAAGATGGTTTTCCTATTCGGACCATCCGCACGCGACTGACCCCTACTTCCTCTACTCCGCGAGTAACTTCGGCAGCATGATTGCGCTGTTGGGGTATCCGGTGATCATGGAGCCAATGTTCTCACTCTCCTGGCAAAGTTGGATCTGGAGCGGTGGATATCTGTTGCTACTTGTGAGTACTTCGATTTGCGGACTGGTCATCATTAAACACCTTTCCGGTCAGGACTCGAGGAGCAGGGTGCAGCCGCAACCCCTCCAGCCAAAACCAGCAACCGAGCAAGCGACATCGGTGCGAGAACGACCCGTGACGTGGCGTCGCCGAATCTACTGGACGTTGTTGGCGTTCGTGCCCAGTAGCTTGATGCTTGGAGTCACGAGCTATTTGACGACCGACATTGCTGCCGTACCGTTCTTGTGGGTCGTCCCGCTGGCGCTATATTTGTTCAGCTTCATGTTGGTTTTCGCGCGAAAGCCTCCCCTCAGTCAAGATTTCGTATTTCGCACATTTCCTGTCGTGTTCTTGCTTCTGTGCGGGATGACGTTCCTGAAATATCACACGGCGGCCACCATTCCCATTCCGATATTCACGTTCTTTCTGGGGGCCATGCTTTGCCATGGCCTCTTGGCCGCGGATCGCCCTGTGTCTGCGCATCTGACCGAATACTACCTACTCATGTCGGTGGGTGGAGTGTTGGGAGGCATTTTCAATTCACTCGCGGCTCCGCTGCTGTTCAATGACGCCTATGAATTTCCGATCATGGTAGTTGTCTGCTGCATGATTTACGGCTTCTCGTTGAAGCAGAATCCAATTCCGCAAGACTCCGGTGATTCATCCGCCAAGGAGCCAACAGCTAATTCACCCGTTCCAAAACCGTTGCTGCAGCGTCTGCCCTGGCTGCCGTTTGTGTTGTCGGTAGCGATAGTGGTCGGGATTCTCGCCCTCCGATTGCTGGGCAGACCTCTGGCGCTTTCGGCAGGGTGGGCGTTTCACCTGTTGGTCTTCGCCGGGCTCGCTGCCGCGTTTCTGGTTCGAAGGCATGCCGTGAGCTTTTCCCTGGTCGTGGCCGCTTTCCTGTTTAGCGGGATGGTCGCCGAGATGATCGAGACCAAATTAGTCTTCCAGGGTCGGAGCTTTTTCTCGACGCACCGCGTGTGGGATGTCTCGGTCAAGAACCACGGGACGTTGCGGCATTATGCCCATGGAACGACGTTGCACGGTTCGCAGTTTCTCGACGAACCGGATCGCCCGGTGGGTTACTTCGTCAAAGGCGGCCCCTTCGGCGATGTGTTCCGGACAAAGGCCGGTGCCAGAAGGAATCGCAAGGTCGGCGTGATCGGTTTGGGGACCGGCGCTCTGGCAGCGTATGCGAAGCCCGGGGAGGAGTGGGACTTTTACGAGATTGATCCCATGGTCGTGAAAATTGCGAAGGAGTATTTCAGTTACCTCAAGGACGCCGAAGGTCGCGGAGCCGAGTTGAAATTCATATTGGGAGACGGCCGTTTGGAACTCGCCGCCGCGCCGGATGGCACGTACGACATTTTGTTCTTGGATGCGTTCACGAGCGACTCGGTGCCCGTGCACTTACTCACGCGCGAGGCTCTCCAACTTTACCTGTCCAAGTTGAAGCCGGATGGAATTCTGGTGTTCAACATCTCCAATCGCTATTTGAATTTAGCCATCGCAATACGCACACTTCAGGACGATGCCAACCTTGTGGGCATCCAGGCCGTTACCGACAATGCCGTGGTCAAAAAGAACCCGCTTGCTC
>CAYYUU010000435.1:0-6589 GCA_964474955.1 uncultured Alcaligenaceae bacterium
GCGCGCTCGCCTTCACGCACTGCGCGTGCTTCGTCACCTCGTTCAAAAAATGTTCCGTTCCCGCAAAGGTCGAAACATCGATCACCAGGAACAAGACCGCGTTGGCGGACAAGTTCGGCCCGTCGGGATGGCTGCATGGACTCCCAGCGAGCCCCGCGACGAGCATGTCCAACAACAAGCCCAGACCAAATCCCTTGTACGCTTGCGTTCCGCCGAGTGGCAAAATCGTCCCTCGCGGATCGTGGTACAGGACGCCTGGATCGTTCGTTGGTCGTCCCTCGCTGTCGAGTAACCAGCCATCGGGGACGGGCTGACCCTTGTTGTAGGAGACGCGGACTTTGCCCTCGGCACAAACGCTCGTCCCGATGTCCAGAACGACCGGCCCGTCTTTCGTTGGGGCCGCAAGACAACCCGGGTTCGTGCCGAGGCAAGCGACTTTCCCGCCCGGAGGCGCCATCGCTCTGGCAAAGCCATGATTGTTGACGCTGGCGATGAACCCCATTTGTTCGGCAGCGGCGGCTTCGCCGTATTCTCCGACTCGCCCGATGTGGCCGCAGTGCTTGAGTGTACCGCAGGCCAATCCGAGTTCTCTCGCTTTCGGAAAAAGGAGATCGAGGAGACGATGGGCTTGCACGGAGCCCATTCCCCAATTCGCGTCGGCGTGAACGATGGCCGGCGTTTCGGCCAGGATCGTCAACTCCGTTCCGGCCTTAAGCCGTCCATCTTGAAGCGCCGCGACGTACTGCACGACACGAATCAATCCGTGCGAATCATGTCCACTCAGGTTACTTTTGATTAGACTATCTGCAACGGTTGCTGCTTCCTCGTCCGGCACTCCGACTCGACAAAAAAGTTGCCTGGCGAAGCCCTCGAGCTGTTCCGAAGAAAGTGTTGGCACAACAAGAATACCTCAATAGGAGTAACCGACCGGTCCAAAAGGCTCGTCCTTCACCGATCTGAGGGGGAATGTTGCTTTGGCATTTCAAATCACGACCCAAACTCGCGCAACGGCTGATGGCCGGGATGGCACGATCTACACCCTCGAAAACACCAAACGCAAATGCTTCGCCGAGTTTTGGCCGGGCGAAGGGTTCAACTGTGTTCGGTGGAACACGCTCTGCTTCGGGAAGCCGCACGACTGGCTTTACTCGTCGCCGGATCTTCTCACGGAACGGCGGCCCACTCGGAGCGGGAATCCCATCTTGTTTCCGTTCCCGAATCGAATCAAGGATGGAATCTTCTCGTGGAACGGGCAGACGTATTCCCTCGAAAAAAATGATCCTGAACAGGCGAACGCAATTCATGGTTTTGTGTGTCATTATACCTGGCGTGTGGTGAACACGGACACGACAAACGAAGCGGCCAGCATCTCTGCTGAGTTCCAGCCCTCCGTCGATGCGCCTGATATTTTGTCCCTTTGGCCAGCCGATTACAAGGTGCTGGCGACGTATCGAATGACGTCGGGGACGTTACGACTCGACATTGAAATCACGAACCCGGACACTAAGCCCCTCCCGTGTGGGATCGGCTTTCATCCATTTTTTACGCTCCCGTCGGCAGAAGAGGAATCGTGGATTCACGTCCCGACGAAGAAATATTGGCCGCTGAATGGCTCTATCCCGCAATCCGATCCGCAACCGGTCGACGAACGCACAGACTTGAATCGATCCCGACGGTTTAGCGAACTCCAACTCGACGACGCGCTGACCGACCTGATGTCGCCGGTGGACGGAACCGACGGCCTGCGACTTTGCGGCAGTGTGAGCGATATTTCCGGCAATCACGTCTTACAGCTTCGCGGTTCCGTCGACTTCCGCGAAGTGGTCGTCTTCACTCCGCCGCATCGCAAGGCCGTTTGTATCGAGCCGTATACGTGCCCGACGGACGCGATCAACATGTACCAGGCCGGGAAAGACGTCGGGTGGAAAGTCCTCCAACCCGGCGAGAGTTGGACTGTTACAATAGCAATGACGGTTCCGACGAAATAACTTCGCGCGGCCAGCCCTGTCTGGCCCAATCAGAAAACTACGAGGAACATGAGAAGACGCAAATCGAAAACGCCAATTCGCCTCACCGACTTGCCGGAGCACCTAGGAGACAAGATCGCCGATCCACTCGGCATTATCATGGGTCCGACGCGCGACGTGGCGGAGTTTCTGCGACAGCGCCAAACTCCTACCGACGTCGTCTATCACATGGATCTTTATCCTGCCCAAAAACTCGATGCCGAGTTGCAAGCGGCAGACGTCGAAGCCACTATTTTCACCGCAGCCGACCTCTGGGATCTGCCGACGCCGTTGCAAACGTTGATCTACCCCGTCCCCATGCGCGGAGAGCGAGAACTCAAGCTCGACATCATCGAGCAAGCCTTTCATGTTCTCGAACCAGGCGGGAAGCTGATCGTCCTCTCTCCATACGCCAAGGACAGCTTTTTTCAACCAGCGTTGAAGAAAATTATCGGCAAGGCCCACATGCCTGTGGCCGAGGGGCAAGTCATGTTTTGGGCCGAGCGAGAGAAAGACCGACCTCGCCGTCGGCACGAGATGACCTTTCAAGTTCGACGCCCCGATGGAGATTCGTTGCGGTTCGTCACCCGGCCCGGAACATTTTCCTACGGGCGATTTGATAATGGCGCGAGGGCGCTAGTCGAAGCGATGGAAATTCAGCCGGGCGACAAAGTCCTCGACATCGGATGCGGATGTGGAACGAACGGGATTCACGCGGGCTTGCGGAGCGGCGAGGGAGGACGAACTGTCTTCGTCGATAGCAATGTCCGGGCCATCGAAATCACGGAGATCAACGCCGAGGCGAACGGCCTCACGAATTTTCATGCTGTCGTCAGCGCCGACGTTTCCGAAGCCGACGTGGGCGAACGAGATTTCGACGTCGTCCTCGCGAACCCGCCCTACTTCGCCCAACGTCACATCGCTAAACTCTTCATTGAACGGGCGAGTACGTTGTTGAAGCCGGAAGGTCGCCTGTATCTCGTCACGAAGCGACCGAACGAGATTGGCCAGTTCATAGTTGATTATTTCGGCGATGGTGATTGGTTTGAGCATCGCGGATATACGATCATGACGGCTGTTCGTTAAGCGGGTCTGTTGCTTTTCGCACCGCGAAAAGATCGGACAGACAAAAACTTTTCGCGGTGCGAAAAGCAACTTACCTCGCCCATATCTGCTCGCCATGGCCAACACCACATACGGTTTTGTGTTCCTGGTTCTCGGCTTCGCGACCGCAACCGTGGGTCTTTTCATCGATTCGATTTTCTGGTGGATCGGTTGGTGGGCGTACGCAATATCGTTCCTTGGTGTCGCTCTCGCATACTTTTGTCACGCTCCAGCGTTGCTTGGCAAACGCAGTGACGGTCGGCTGTCATTCCTCCTGAAGTCGATCTTCCTCCCCTACTCTGCCCTTCTCTATTTCTCGGCCTACTTGGCTCGAAGTTTCGAACAACAAGACCCCTATCACGAAATCATACCCGTCTCTTTCTCGGGAGGAGACTCACTCAACGGGAAGCTCGGAACGCGGAAAGGCTCAGATCGTGCGCGGTTCTCGACCTGACGTGTGAGTTCCAGGAAGTCCGCGAATTCCGCTTGAGAGAGCACTATCTCAACGTCCCTGTCCTGGACGGAACGTCTCCGAGGCTCGGGCAAATCGATGATGCCGTCGGATGGCTCCGTCGCGCATTGGTCACACGTCCTGGTTATGTCCACTGTGCATTGGGGACCGGAAGAAGTGCGATGATTGTCATTGCGTTCCTGATTGACCAGGGAACAGTTTCGACGATCCAAGAAGGGATTCGATCCGTGCGAGAGGCTCGCCGGTCGGTCAAATTAAATCGTCAACAGAGGAAGACGTTAAAACGTTGGTACGGGCAACGTCACCCTTGCCCGTTGCCATGATGTCGAAGGCGTTGCAATTGCTCTTCGAGTTCGGCATGGTGTTCCTGCCGGAGCAATCGTTGGTGCCGATGCCAGTACCGCACGGTGGCCCAGCCATCGAGAGCCGCCAAGACGACGAACCAAAGCAACACGAGCAAAGCCACAATCCAATAAATCGTGAACCGACGCACGACTTGCTTTTCGGCCTCGGCCATTTGTGGTTTTTCGTATGGTCGTTTCCTGGCTTGGACGTCGGCGATGAGTGCTTGATATTGTCCCTCCAAGAAATACGAACCCACGAGCAAGCCCGCCAGCTAGATCATCAACCCAGAGCCGAACAACCTCCTTCTGGCCTGCGACCGAAGATAATTCTTTTCAAAGTTGGGCATTGGTTCGTCGACGACTCGTCGAAAAGTCTGGTACTGTCGAAACGCGAAGTAGCTAGCGGTGGCCACGATGACCACTACGATGATGATTCCAAAGGTGAGTTCGAGTGGATTCACGGCGGCCTTCTGGAGTTGAATTGGTCTGGGAATGAGAAGTATTCGGTGGACCTACGAAATCGACCGCGTTAAGGATTCCGCACGGGCCAAAACCGAAAGCTCAACGCCTGTAGCTCGACTTGCTCGCTTTTGTCGAATTCGCCAGGATCGCCGCGTTCGAGAAACAACCGAAAGCGGGCCCACAAGCAAGCCGGCTCACCCATCGGGTCGTAACCGTAGGCGTCGCGGTCTCCGTCGATCATCCATCCCCAATGGCGCTTTTCGTTCCGCCCGGCGGCATCCTCTTGCCATCCTTTCAGGACTCGCACGACGCGCTCCATCACGGCATCCCATTGCTGTTCGGTCTTGAAGCTCAGGCGGACTTCGTCGTCGCGTTCGGACCTCTGCAACTCGGGCACTTGCTCAATCGAAGCGAAGAGTTTTGTCTCCAACTGCGTCGCGTTCCAGGGCGTCCAAAGAGAGACGCTGACTTTGGGAGTCTCAAGAGCCAACCCGAGCAATTCGACACGCATGACCGATTCCTCTGAGCAGTGGAACACAACGTTCCTGCCCGGTTCTGGAGCGGGTCCAAACCTGCGTTACTAAATTTCGTTGCAGCGGCCGTCCCGTTCCTTTACATTTTTTTGTCAACCGACTTCTCGTCTTCCTCATGGTACAGCGCCAGCCTTTGGCTTGCAGGAGATATTTTATGGCCAGTTCGCAACCTTCCGCCGACGTGAAAATTCCTCCCCTCGGAATGGGACTCCGCATTCAATTGTCGGGGATGATGTTCTTACAATTCGCCATCTGGGGGACCTGGTTCGTTCTCCTGAGTAACTACCTGCAAGCGATGGAGTTTCCCGGGATTACGATTGGCGGGGTGTATGGGACGGTCCACTTGGGCGCAATTGTTTCCTCGATCTTCATCGGCCAGATCGCCGACCAATATTTCTCAAGTGAAAAGTTGATGGCGGTGCTTCACACAGCTGGCGGGGCCTTGCTGCTTTGGATGGCCACGCTTACGGATTCCACGCAATTCTACTGGGTGGCGTTGGCGTACGCTCTTGTGTACTCGCCAACTCTGGCGTTGTGTAACTCCGTAGCGTTTACCCACTTGCCCGACGCCCAACGAGACTTTCCGAGCGTCCGCGTGCTCGGCACGATCGGCTGGATGTTTGTGGGTTTCATCACCGTGCCGCTCTCGATCTACCTGTTCGGGAATACCGGAGGCGAGATCGCCGAGAACGCAGCGCCGAGCTACTCCACCGTGATTGGTGGGACGCGCTTCACGCTGCCACTCCTGCAAGCTGCCGGGATTTCGATCTTCCTTGGCGTGTACTGTCTGTTCCTTCCGCACACACCACCGACAGGAAAAGCAGGCGACGGAATCCCCTTCCTTCGAGCGCTCGGGTTGATGAAAGAGTACTCGTTCGCCGTCTTCTACTTGGTCTCGCTCGCCATCGCCGTTGCCTCGGCGTTCTATTTTTCCTTCGGGGGTAATTTTCTCCAATTCGGGTTAGGAACGCCGGAAACGTGGGTGTCGCAAAAACTCGCAATCGGGCAAACTTGCGAACTGTTTCTGCTCTTGGCCCTCCCGTTCTTTCTCCGCCACCTCGGGATGAAATGGGTCTTGACTCTTGGCATGCTTTGTTGGGGACTCCGATATTTGTTGTTTGCCACCAACGGAATGTTCCCCATCACGGTTGGGGGCGTCCCGTGGTATCCCATCATTCTGCTCGGAATCGCACTCCACGGAATTTGCTTCGACTTTTTCTTTGCGGCCGGTTTTATTCACGTCGAGAACACCGCGCCCAAGGAGATTCGAGCGAGTGCCCAGTCTCTGTTCAACTTCCTCACTTATGGCATCGGAATGTTCACTGGGATGACCGTTTCGGGCTGGCTCAAGGACTACTACACCGACGACTCCACGACGAACTGGCCATCGTTCTGGCTTTGGCCGGGAGTCACGGCCATCTTGTTCGTACTAGTCTTCATCGTGTTGTTCCGAGACAAGTCTACGCCGGTCCCGGAAGGAGTGACCAGCCCCGAGGCAGGAGAAATGGTCCCTACCCCGCCCGCGCCAGCCCAAGATTCGACTGGCATCACTGCGGACCAAACGAATGTTCAGACGGATCAAGAAGGGTAAGCAAAGCCCACGCAAGCCATCCTCATCAAGAATTCTCGGATTTGGAGAGTGTCGCCTTTCGCTCCGCGAAAGGCGAC
>CAYYUU010000436.1:0-6578 GCA_964474955.1 uncultured Alcaligenaceae bacterium
AATTATATGCACGGTGCGATTGGCTTGGAATCCGTCAAACAAGTCTGCATAGACCAAAAGGGGTTCTATGGGGTTTCTTCCTTCGTTTGAGAGTCTGGCAAGACCCGGCGCATCAGCCGAGCGGTGAGAAGGAAAGGATCGGCTCGTCTGCCAACGCGATGGTGATGATGCCCGTAGCCGACGAACTTCCTAAGACTGCGAACCAGATTGCTCCCTTGCCAACTCCGACAAAGCGATTCTTGGTCAACTTTAAGAGGATCCGCTTCATCCGCTCCCCGGCCATTTTCTTCAACGCCTCGCCCATTCGACCGGCGAGGTTGGACGAGTCGTGGGATCACGAGTGCTGGGGCGAGTTTGTATCTCAAGATCCTGCAAGAACTTTGGACTCAAGCAGGCCATCAGCTCTGTGTCTTCCACTCATCTGGCCCGTTCCGATCCTCAATCTCATCACTGTTGTTCTTGGACCGCCCTATTTTCGTTCATTTCGTGATACCCAATATTTCCGAGACTTTTCGTTTACGCTACGTTTTTGCCATAAAGCTCCGGTCTTGTCATTCGCAACACACTGCAGTATGAGTCGACCGATTGACTTTGACCCAATGCGTTTTCCCGACCAAAATCGGTAAAGTGAGGAGTTGAAACAAGCCTGAATCGCCAACGAACGTGTTTCTTGTCCTCCGCTGGCGATTCAGGCTTGTAGAAGAGTCTTCGCTGTTGCCGATTTTGGTCTTAACTCGTCAGATGCAGTGGTCGTGCTTGCGTCTGATCGTGTTGTTCTCGATCAGCCCTTTTCTGCTCAGGAATGCTTCACATGGCTCACTGCTCCCGGCTGCTTTTCCCTCTCGAAACGCGAATGCCTTAAGAGTTTTTCGCATCTTCAGTTCCCCACCGAACTGGAAACCGAGTTGGGTTCGGTAGCAGGCGACGGCATCCAATTTTCTCGTCAGGGTAGATCCGATCGATAAAGCAACCCGTGGCAATGCCCCAAGCCCCGTTGGTTGGGCGTCTGGGTGCCGAATTGCGTAAGGGAGGTCGCGGTACCAGACGGCACGAGTTATCAGAACTGGAACTTCAAGACTTGCCCGAATCAACTGGAGATGGTCGACATGGTCGCCGAGTCCTTGAGGCAAGAAGACGAGATTAGGTGCCAATTCATCTACCAATCCAGCCAGGACACGAGCGACCACCCGGTGAACTTGGTCGTCTTTTCGGACCCCGCCAAATAACTCTGATGCCGACTCATAGCCTCGATGAGGTGCCTCAAAAAAATCGAGCCACCGAACTTCAGCTGCACCGATGCGCTTCGCGAAGGCTTGATCTTCCGCCCGGCGCAGGGCCATGTAATCCACGTCGGGGGCAAGACCTTTGTCCGTTTGGCACGCCAGCGCGAATCCGGTCGGATCCAGGACACTGCCCGTGAAGACAGTGACCAAGACGGTTCTCCATCCCAAATCGGACAAGGACGCCAGCGTTCCCCCACACGAGAACGCGACATCGTCTAGATGTGGGGAGACGAAAAGCGCAGTTTGTTTCGCCGAAGAAGGTAAAGCCATGAAACGGAACCCTTACAGGAGGTGAGGATGGGCGCGAAACCGGCACGACATGTCCGCCGATTCGACGGTCACGGTCGTTGCGTCATAAATGTCAACCCACTTGTCGTTGGGACGCACGCCAATGACGTCTTCGTAGATAGCTTGAATTTGGCGACCAACGGCTGGCCAAGAGTACAACTTCTGGACGTCGTCGTATCCCTGTCTGGCAACGCGGATTCGCAGTTCGTCATCGGTGAGCATCCGGCGTATCGCGTTGGCCAGCGCTTCGACGTCCTGGACTGGTACGAGAAGTCCGTTGTAGCCTTCTTGTAAACAATCAACGACTCCAATGGTGTTGGTCGACACAACAGGTAAACCGCTGGCCATGGCCTCCAGGATCGTGTTCGAGAACCCTTCGGAGTACGTCGGCGAGACGAACATGTCCCCGCGGTGGTACACCTTGGGTGCCTCCTCGTAAGAGGCGTAACCGGTGAGTTGGATGGAACTCGACAAGCGAGCATCATTCACGTATTGTTTGACCACGTCAACGTCGGGACCTATGCCCGAGACGACCATTCCTAAAGTCGGAAAATCTGGGTGGACCACTCGAAACGCCTCGAGCAACTCCATGAGTCCCTTCCGCAAGTCGACGCGACCATGGTAAAGCAAAGTCGGAATCGGGGAGAGACGTCCGATGGCATCAACATCCCTTGCACGGAAACGATTGACGTCCGTCGCGCCAGGTACGATCGTAAACCGGTCCATATCAATGCCGTGATTGTGAACGACCTCCTCGGCAAACGAACGACTTCCTATGAGCAGTGCGTTGGCGTGCTCCAGAACGGCCCGCATGGCATCCTTGTGAGTCTTACAACATTTACCAACCCAGTGGCCGTCACCCCCCTGTATTGAAACCACGTTGGGGATGCCGAGACGGCGACTGGCCTCCAACGCGGCGAGCCCCGTCGGATAGCCATATTGGGCATGGATGATGTCGAATGGCTTGCGAGCATGGGCCTCTTGGACGGCCGTCACGATGTCACCAATGTCTCCCTCGAAGTCGGCAGGACGTCCGTGATTTACGACCTGTTCACCGACCGATTCTAGCCCGACGACCTCCACCCCTGGGACCTTGGGGGGAGGACCACCCCCGTACACAGCTGCTCCCTGGGAATCGTTGCGATACTGGGAGATCATGACCACGTCGTGTCCTCCCGTAACTAACTCCCGCAACAAATTGAGGGCATAAACACTCATTCCCGAAATGGCAGGAAAGAAGCGTCGAGATATAAAGCAGATACGCATGTTTTGCATTCCTGAGTTTGGCGGAGTTGGGAACTTCGGACCCGTGAACGAACGACACAATGAGAATCAAACCGTGGAAACGTTTTTGGCTCGCCGCGCCATGACCAGTTGTGCCGCGTGACTGTTTGGTTCGCGATACAACGGATAGAGTTCACCGACGACATCATCAACGGCGGACGGATCAAGCCATGCTGGACCTCCCAACCTTTCGACAGCCTCTGGCGTGAGGAGAATTTCCAGGGCAAGGGCAGGTCGATCTCCGAGTCCCACCAAGGGACTGTTTCGTTGGATGAGTCTTCTCAAACCTCGCTCGCCAATCCGTCGATAGCTCATGGTCTCGCACTCGAGACCTGGGACGATGGCCTTGGTTACAGAGATGTCCCCACCTTCTGGGGAGTAGTCGAAGTACAGTACGTCCATGCCTGCTTGACAGAGACGATCAGACACTACTTCCAACCGTCGGTCCGGGGTCGCGACGTCCTCAGCCGACGGAAGAGAAGACAATTTCACTGTCGCGTTATGGGAGAAGATAGTGTCATTCAACAGCTCGCGGAGAGTTTCTCGATCAGCACGGCACCACTCGATCATGGCATTGAGAGCTCGTGGTTCTTCCGCTTCTTCCTGGAACGTGGCGGCATAGGCCTCGAGATATCCTTGTAGTGAGACCTGGCGAACGCTGTCAAGTGGGCCATGGGAGAACGTCTTGCGTACCCGCGCCGCGGCGAACTCCAGGATGGCCTTTCGGAGAGCTCGCTCGGTGTCTGGATGGACGGCTTCTCCACAAGCAGTGACCTGGATGGGCGGTCCTTGGTGCTCCTCTCGGGTGTCCCACCCGACTACGTACAAGTTGGCAAATCCGAAGTCCGTGGAAGCGAGCTTAGGAAGGATTTTGACATTTTCCGATTGGATGTGTGTTAATAGTTCCTGAAGTTGAGGATCCGCCACCTCGTCAAGGTCAATCACGACGCCTTCGTCCATGGCCCGGAAAGCGGTGCAGTTTCCATCTCGTTGTAGTAACTCGAGTAGACCGTGAGACAGTGATTGGCTCAGACTCAATCCGGCTCCCAGGCCGTTCGTGATTGGGGTGATCAATGGTTCCTGACCTGGCATTTGCCATCGGTAAACGGCAGCGAACTCCCACGGTAACAACACAACTTCTTTGGTGGGATATCGAATGGCTTCGGTCCAAAGTAAGGGCATGTCTGCGTGGTATGGGCTTCCCGCTGGAAGACACAGAGTGAGAGGATTGACGATCCCTCTGTCTCCGCACTGTTTCACGAGTTCGGAAAAGGTACCGCGGACCGGGACACGGTTAGCCAAGTTGGTACTACAGTGGGCCGTTTCCGAAAGCTCTCCGAAGGCACCAACGGCGGCTTCTTGTGTGGACGTGCCATAACCGATACCGTCGAGTTGGGCACCGCCCGAAAGGATCATACTCGCGATGTGAACGCCAATTTGAAGTCGGTCCAAGCCAGCGATTGGAAAATGGCGAAGTTGCCCCTCTGGCAAGTTTGCGACGTAGCGTTCAATGACTTCTGATAGCCCTCGGTCGGAGGACTGTGTGGGAAGGGAGGCTATCGTCCCCCCGGTCTGACGTGCGTTCATAGGTCCTCCAGAGAGACGGCCGTCGTGTGTGGTTGGCCAGCTAACAATCGGTCGTACAACGCTAGTGCGTGTTTTCGAGTGATACCTTCGGCATGCTCGAAAGGAGTGAAAGCACGCTCGAATGCCAGGTCCGAAAACACGTCGCGATACTTTCGCAATTCCGAGTGAGACAGTGGGATCTCGTAGTGGAACCCCTTGTGGCAACTGATGGCTCGCGCACGTCCCTGGTCGTCAAAGTCGATCTTGAGGGCATCTCCACAGAACACAGCCTTACGTTCGTGGTCATACAAAACGCTGTGTCCCTCGTAATGTCCTCCGGTGTGGTACATCGTGAGTCCAGGTGCCAGTTCGTGGACGTCGTCTGCTGGCCAGGTTACTCGGAATGCTTTGGTGTAACGGAGGTCGTCACGATGGACGGTCACGATCGGATCGAAGGCCTCTTGGAGTTGCCACAAGGCACCGTACCCGTGCGGATGGGAGGAAGCCAAAACGCGGATGCCCCCGAGTCGCCGGATCTCTTCAAGGGCTGCCGGACTGTAGTATGGAGCACCTTCGAACGCGACATTCCCATCGTCCCTGAGCAACAACCATCCAGTGGCCCCCAACCCAAATTTCGGTGAGCAGTTAAAACCCATCAGACCCGGCATGATTTCCTGCCAGGAGGTCGTCAATCGGTTTCCAACTTCGTCGACCGGCAGGAAATCCCAGCCGTCCTCCGGGAGAGCATTCCGGACGTCGGTACACACCGGACAAGCCAGAGGCATTTCATGAGCGAACCATGGTTGCCAGTGTCCGCAGTTGCTGCACGCATATTGCACGAGGGGCATGTCAAAGTGACTCCTACGAGTTGTCCCTTTCGAGGGTTTTCAGGAGAAGGCCCAGGTTCTTTACATCCCGTTCCGGATCATGCGGGAATGCGTCACGCTCGAGGATCGATCTGGTGAAGGCTTCGACTTGCCCGAGGAATGGACTAACGTGCATCTCGGGCGTCCGGCTCAAGTCTTCGATTCTGCCATCGTCAGCATGGATGAGTTGGATTTGGCCACCAGGAGTCTGGCCCATTGTGTCAGTCGCGATGGCCATAGCCTTTGTCCCGATCAACTCGAGTCGCCTCCTTGGGAATGTCTCGGGACAGTTGTAACCGACGTGCATGGTCACGAGCGTCCCTCGTGAAAGCCTCCCAAGCAATACCGTGCCGTCGTCGACCTCGTATCCCTGGACTTGCCGTTGTTGTAATGCCATGAGGTCACACCAGTCGTCGTGCAGGATCATGGACACCAGGTCAATTCCGTGAGGTGCCAGATCGATCCCCGCACCACCTCCGGCCTCGAACCTGTTGATCCTCCAGTTATTCGGAGACCAGTCACGAGGAAGCCAGCAAGCGTAATGAACACGAACTTGGGTGACTTCGCCGAGGACGCCACCCTGGACCAACCCTGCGAGCATCTGGTGAGCATGGTGGTATCTTTGGTCGAAAGCAGTTGCGTACTGAACGCCAGCGTCTCTACAGGCCTGGACAATGGCCCGCGCGTCCTCCACAGAGGTAGCCATTGGCTTCTCGCAGAGGACATGCTTGCCTGCCCGAGCACACTGCTCCACGATCGATCTGTGTGAGGCATTTGGAGTGGCGACGTAGATTGCTTCCAAGTCCGTGACTGACAAGAATTCGTCGAGGTCGAGGTGTCCCGAAAAAGTCTCGACGTCAGGAAATCCTGGGAGGTGAAGTAATGTCGATAATGCTGTCTTGTCTTTGTCGCACGCAGCAACGAGACGAGCATTCGGCGAAGCCTCCAAAGCAGGGACCATGAAGTCCCTGGCGACCCAGCCACAACCGACGATTCCCCAGCCAACAGTTCTCGAGGAAGGACTCGGAAAGTCCTCGCCTTTGGCTGCACAAGTAGGTCGCGAAGGATGAATCACGCTCATGAGTTCCTACCACCTCTCCGGCAAGGACAAGAGTATCCGTCGCGATGCCAAACGCCTGACCTCCTGGACATCCTCCGGTCGGATCTCGGGAACGGAGACTGCTCGCAGAATCGAATTCGTTGGCATCTTCTCGCCATGGAGATAGGTCGCGTTGGCGTACTCTCGCGCGAACTGTGGCATGGGCCATGTAGGCACCAGATTTCTGAATTC
>CAYYUU010000437.1:0-6574 GCA_964474955.1 uncultured Alcaligenaceae bacterium
ACCAGCTAGGGCCGCCTCACTCTTTCCTCGCAGCAAGTCGACAAGCGACAAGCCGGCGCCGAACGCACCAACTTGCAGAAAACTACGTCGGCTCATGCCGTCGCAATACTTGTCCTTGCCGCCCAAGAATGTCAACATTTCCAATTCCCCCCTAATGAAGTACATTCCTACACAATTGGGCGATCTGATGAATGTTACTGCATGCAGGATGTTGAGGCAATTCAAAAAAGAAAAGATAAAAGTGGAAACGAAGAAAGCAAAGGAGGAGCAAGGAAGACTCGGAACGAAGGAAGAGAGGTCTTCCCAAGCCCGGAATCGACTTGATTACGTGAGCGTTCCTCAAATGCAACCAAGACTTCCTTGGACAAGAAGAAGTGTTTCTGCTTGGCATCTCAGAATTTTTTTGAATTTCTGAGAACCCCGGTGGCACCTTTTTGCCAAGAACCTCGCATATCGCGTTGAGAGACAGAAGGGCCGTCCACTGAAATCGGCCTTCACTCCTGTGCCCAGCCCCCCCTCCGGAAGTAAATGTAATTCCAAGTTCGTGAAATCCGAACAACGCGAATGAGGCAACTCGGAGAAGGTGCGCCTTGGGGGAAGGTCTTTTGGACTGTCGAAGGGTGACTCTCACGAGAACGATGAACACAACGTCCTTTTGTTGAAAGGTGTCTCCTCATGTCCTTGCGTTCTTGGATCGAAAACTGGGCTCGAATTGCCCGTGGTGTCAAGTCTCCTGCGACGAAAGCCCAACGCCAACAGAAGACTCAACTCCGATTGGAACCCCTGGAAGATCGGACCGTCCCAGCTACTTTTGTCGTCAACACTTTGGGGGACACAGTCGATAGCGATCCCAACATCACGTCTCTCCGGGAAGCCCTCACCGCAGCGAATTCGAATTCTGATCTTGATCGGATTGAATTCCATTCGTCGCTGGCCGAGAACACGATTTCTCTGACGCAGGGCCAGCTGTCGATTACCAATAGCGTGGTGATTGATGGCGACCTCGACAACGACGGCACTCCTGACATCACCGTGGCTCGTGATGCCAATGCCTCGGATTTTAGCGTCTTTAGTATCAATGATTCGGACAACTCCACCAATTTCCAGGCGGTCCTCGATGGTTTGATCATTACAGGAGGAAGAGCGACTTTTGGAGGAGGCATTGTTAATCGAGAGAATTTGACGGTCATCAATTCCAGGCTCACTGGGAACACAGGCACTTTTCAAGGCGGAGCTATCCAAAGCGAGGGAGGCAGCCTTCAAGTCATCAATTCGACCATCGACAACAACAACGTTGTACCACAATTTGGTGATGGTGGCGGAATCTCCATGCCGTCGGGCAATCTCCGCGTTGAAAATTCCACGATTCGAAACAACTCCTCCGGTTATGGTGGTGGGATTGAAACCCTAAACGGCTCTATTACTGTGACAAGTTCCACAATCAGTGACAACACCGCCAGGATCAACGGAGGTGGGATTTACACCTGGAACGGCCCTCTGACCGTGACCGACTCCACACTCTCTGGAAATGTGGCGACTCGAGATACGAGTCTTGGTGGCGGAATGTTTCATCGCAATGGAACGTTGAACGTTGTGAACACAACGATCAGCGGCAATTCAGCTGTTTCTGGTGGTGGAATCGCACTGAGCTTCGGCAACGCCTCGATTCGCAACACAACGATCACAGGGAATGCGGCCGATCAGGGTGGTGGGATTTTCAGCAGGGCGACTGTGAGCGTTGTCAGCAGTGTGAACGCGGGCAACAAGTTTCGGCCCACCACACTCTTTGGGACTGGGGCTGAGTTTTACAGTCGGGGCAATACAGGTACGATCGCCAACAACGTTCTGGGCGACAATAGCTACGACTTCTTTTCCGGTTTCGTCCGACTGCCTCTGGGGGCGAATAATTTTATTGGGTCCGCCGACCGCAGCACGCCAACTGGGTTGAATGCAATCCTTGATCCAACCTTGGCTGACAACGGCGGGCCAACCTTCACTCACAAACTGGTGTCGGGTTCACCGGCGATCAACCGTGGGAGCAATCCTGACAATTTGACCTCCGACCAGCGCGGAACAGGCTTTGCTCGTGTGAGTGGCACTGCTATCGATAGTGGCGCGTACGAACTTCAGCTCGTGGCCCCGGCTTTGAGTTCCATTGTCCTCAACCCTACTTCCATCAGCGAGAACGGAGGAGTTGCGGTTGGTACTATCACGCTCACGGGGCCAACGGATCGAGATGTGACCATTACCTTGACGAGCGACGATACCTCAGAAGCCACTGTCCCTTCGAGCGTCACGATTCTCGAAGGGAACGACTCTGCGACGTTTACGGTTACCGGCGTGAACGACAATTTGGATGACAACGATCAAATCGTGAATCTGGCTATTTCGGTCCCAGGGGATGGGAACTACCAGCAGCAAGTGATTGTGACTGACGACGACACCACCCCGGTCGTTTCCCAGCCCATTGCTGACGTGACTGTTTTGGAAGACGCCAACCCTCTTACTTTCGACTTGAGCGCGGTGTTCTCGGACGCGGATCAAACTGCGGGGAGCCTGACCTTTACCGCCCAGTCCAACAATGCTTCATTGGTGGCCACAAGCGTCGACAATGGTACAGATGTCTTGACCCTGACATTCCAACCTGACCAACACGGGACCGCTCAGATTACAGTTACCGCGACCGACAGTACTGGCTTGAGCGTGAGCGACATCTTCGTTGTGACCGTGACTTCGGTCAACGATGCTCCAGTGGCTTCCAATGACCCCTTTACCACCAACGAAGACACCTCGATCTCTGGGAATGTCTTGACCAACGACAGCGACATCGACGGGGATTCTTTGCAGGCTAACCTGGTCTCTGGTACTTCGAACGGAACACTAACACTCAACGCGGATGGTTCCTTCCAGTACACCCCCAATGCGAACTTCCATGGTTCCGATTCGTTCACTTACCAAGTCAACGATGGCAACGCCAACAGCAACATTGCCACCGCGACCATTGCTGTTCTGCCTGTCAACGATGCCCCGACGTTCGATCTCGCAGCCACTTCCGTGTTCGCGTTAGTAGGCCAGAGCGTGACGAAATCGAGATTTGCCACGAACATCCATGCTGGAGCGCCCAACGAAAGTTCTCAGCAGCTTGGATTCCAACTCACGCCGAACAATCCCTCAGCGTTCACCGTGGCACCGACCATTGACCCGACAACCGGACAATTGACGTTCAAACTCTCGGATTCGGCACCTGTTGGCCGCGTGACCGTGAGTGTGGTGCTCGTGGACGACGGCGGAACAGCCAACGGTGGGTGAACACCAGCGAAGCGAAGACCTTCCAAATCGCGGCGCTGAACGCAATTTATGTGGATGACGATTTTGCGGGCACGGCGAACGGAGACGACCCCGATGGCGCAGGCCCAGCCACGGCCTTTGGTCTTGATGCCTTCGCCACCTTCGCGGAGGGAGTCAACGCCGTCCCGAATCATGGTCGCATCATCTTGGCCGACGGGGACTACCGCGAGGCCGTGGTTGTGACCAAAGCCGTGACGGTGACGCTGGATGATGGTCGAACTATGCCGATCAACACGACCGATGTTGGAACAACCTCCACCTTGGTCATTGTCGGCAGCACGACCAGAGACTCCATGAAGTTGACCAGCTCATCGGATTCCTCCGTGCAACTGTATTTCCCGGGAGGCCCGAATGCGAGTTTTACTCTTCCTGGAAAGGGAGCCATCGCCGCAGCTCTCTTTGGTGGCAATGATAATTACCGAGCCCGGTTGAGGCATCCGATTGGGCAGCAAGTGCATGCTGGCGCCGGCAATGATGCTATCTACACCGGAGTTGGAGATGACGTCGTTTTTGGCGGTTCGGGTGCTGACCGAATCCACACCAATCTTGGGAATGACGTCCTTGTAGGAGGAGACGGGCAGGATTTCTTAGATGCTGGGTATGGGGCCGACGTTGCGGTTGCCAACCTGGTTCAGAACTTCACAACCGAACAGTTCTATCAACTCCTCGGGGATTGGTCTTCCGATGGGGATGTCGACTCCCAGGTCCTGTTAGCCGCATTTCAATCGGCCATGTCAAACGACCAAGACCGCGACATTGTTCGTGGGGGTGGTGACGCGGACTTACTCTCCTTCTGGACGAGTGGGTCTGCCAGGAATCAGGATTATGTGATTAGGTTCAGTTCTCGGGAAGGTGATGTAGACGTCTCGGACCTTTAGTGTTCGCAGGGAGCAGCGGAGAAGGGTCCCATTCACGTGGTGGACTGGCAGAAATCGCCTACCGTGAATGGCCCACTCCGCTGCCATCTTTCGTTGTTGGTTACACCCGCCCAAATTGTCGATCCAAATCCCGCCGCGTAAATAACAACGAGGTCGGTCTCCCGTGCGGGCAATGGTGGGTGTCGTCGACCAGGTCCCGTTTCGCCACGAGAGCGGCAATCTGTTCTTGATTCAGCGGATCACCAGCCCGCACGGCAGAATGACACGCCATCAAGCTCAACAGATCATTCAACAACTGCTCGCGAGTCGGGACGCGGTCTTGGGTGGCGAGATGTTCGACAACAGCACGCAACGTCTTCTCGGGAGCCTTGTTGCCGAGAAGAGCCGGGTAACTATGGAGGGCGAGAGTTCCGTTCCCGAAGTCTTCCACGTGCAGTCCGAGTTCTTTCAAGTCGTCGCTGTGGTCCAACGCAAGCGCCGCCTGGTCGGGCGGAAAGTCGACGGGCTCGGGGATCAGAAGCTGTTGCGTTTCGAGAGTTTGGTCTCGCATCCGCGTTTTCAATTGCTCGAACAAGATCCGCTCGTGAAGGGCGTGTTGATCGATGACTAACATCCCCTCCGGCGTCTCGAGCACGAGATACGCGTTATATAGTTGGATCGCCTTGAAGTCTGGTTGTTCGGGCGAAAAATTAGATTGCGTATAAGTTTGAGTTTCCGGGCGATCTTCGCTGGCTGCATTTTGAAACGCCGAAGCGAGATCCGCCGCCGAAGGGGGAATCGAGTTCGCAGGCTCATCGGCTGTGACGGGCGAAGAAACCGGTGGCTCGGTCTCAACCGGTGGAGCAGGAGGTTGCGGCACGACGAATTCCAAAGGTGGAGCATGTTCGGTTGCCGGTACCGTGGGTTTTGGAACAACCGGTTCCGAATTGGCGGGCGGAGCTTTTGGTGCTGCGCCGTTCGCCGCGGACGACGTCGGGAACGAGGAGTAATTCGTCGGACCAGTCGGCGACGGAGGCGGAGGTAACGTGACCTTCGTGGGGAAAGAACTCGATGGCGTCGGCTGTTCCATCGTCGACGTCGGCGGCTGCAGCTTCGGCGTCAAATTTTCCTCGCTCAGTCGCTTGCGAATTGTGCTCAACGTCATCCCATAAAGCATCTGCCCATCGCGGAAACGCACCTCACATTTCGTCGGATGAACATTCACGTCGACCAGGTCGGGCGGCATCTCAAGGAACAAAAACCAAACTGGATACCTGCCCGTCATCAACAATCCACGATACGCTTCTTGGACAGCGTGACCGATGCTGCGGTCGCGAATCCACCTCCCATTGAGGAAAAGATATTGCATCTTTGCGTTGCCGCGTTCGACCGACGGGTCGGCGACGAAGCCACTGAGCACGACGTCGTTGTAGTTGGCCTGAACAGGATAAAGTGTGTCGCGTAGTTCTTCCCCAAGGAAAATTCCGATGCGCTGTTGCAGATCAGCAGTCGCCGGAACTTCGTGAATGAGCTTCCCGTTGTGCCTTAGAGTCATGTGCAAGTTTGGCTGTGAGAGAGCCACACGAACAAACGTCTCGGCGATGTGGCCCATCTCCGTTGGAGCCTTTCGAAGAAACTTCCGACGCACCGGCACATTAAAAAACAAGTGCTTGACTTCGATGCGTGTTCCCGGACTCCCGTTCCACGCCTTGATCGGCGTGAGCGTTCCGCCGCGACAAGTGAGTTCGCTTCCGCTCGTTTGATCGTGTTGGCGTGATTGTACGGTGACTTGCGCGACCCCACCGATCGACGCCATTGCTTCGCCACGAAAGCCGAGCGTTTCGATGTTGAAAAGATCGTCGGCGTTGCGGAGTTTGCTCGTCGCGTGACTCGAAAACACGAGCGACAGATCGTCGTGATGAACGCCGCAACCGTTATCGGCGATCAAAATGCGATCGATGCCTCCTTGCTCAACTTCGATGTCGATGCGAGTCGCGCCAGCATCGACAGAGTTTTCGAGCATTTCTTTGACGACGCTGGCTGGGCGTTCGATGACCTCGCCCGCAGCGATTTTCGTGACGACGGATGGGGGTAGTTGTGAGATTCTTGACATGCAATGTTCCGAAAAAGAATGGGCGATGTGATTTGCTTTTGGATTGCGGCACCAAGCTGAGTTGGAAGGTCATTCAGTCCCCAGCTGCTTCTCAAGAGCTTGCCGGACCAAGCCAAGAACGTAGGGGAGGTCATCAACTTTCTTCAGACTGACTTCTGCGTCACCGATTCCACACCGTCCGAGTCCGGAGAGGTCCTTGCAAATCTTGCGCGGAACATGGAGTTCATGGAAACGCACATTGATGACAAGTCGCAGT
>CAYYUU010000438.1:0-6561 GCA_964474955.1 uncultured Alcaligenaceae bacterium
GCAGTCGATCTTGAATTTTCTTCTCCGTGGGCTCGGCGGCTTTCTCCGTCTGCGCTCCATTCGCTCCCATCATTTTTCTCACGCCTTTGCCGGCGATGGGAGCGAACGATCCTTGCTCGATCGATTCGATGGCCACATTTTTCACAGTGATTCCGGTGGTCTTCGCCGGTTGGATTTTCGTCGTGATTTTGACCTCCTGTTCGAAGGCTGCATTCAGGAGGTCTTTGCCGATCGCCTTCAAGATGTTGGACCGATTTTTCCAAACTTCAGAAATCACCTGGTCGATGAGGTTCGTTTCTGGAACGTTCACATTGCCGACGGCAGGGTCCAACTCGATGACCCATGCGCGAGGTTCGACCTGGATCGGACAGGTGCCTTCTTCGAGGACTAACTTCCGGGCGGCGTTCACAGCAGCTTGGTGCAAGTTGAGCCTTGGGATCTTTCCAAGGACTCCTCTGGGCAGACCTATGAGCAACCCTGGGTCATAATTCTCCGGTTGGATTCCTGAAGTCGTGGGACGCATCTTCAAACTGAGAGGGCGTCCGTCGGGTGTTGGATTTTTGCCTGGTTTGCCCATTAGATTTCTCAAATGTACTGATTATGCCAAATACGTGATTCAGGGACTCACGGATAAGTCCACACACACGTAAAATCTTGCTTCGGGAAATTCGGATCGACTTCTTCCCAATGCAAAAGGGCCAATCCATTCCGATATTTTGCATCCATTCGATGGGAAACCAGAAGGCTCTCACCCGAACTCATAGTTAACACTAATGCTCTTTCGCATAACTTGTCATATCTCGTCGGTCTTCCGAAATAGTTGTTGGGAAGTTTAAATATTTCAACTCGTGCGACAGTCTGGCCCCTCAAATGACATTCGGGAGCTAGGTCCACAATGAGCTTTATTCGCATGCTGTCCCGGAGATAGGAGTCTTCCTTCGATAATGTTTCCAGAAAGTGCTCATCATCCATATCTAACGGAACAACGCGGACAACAACAGCATCCGCAATATCATCTGACTGAAACACATAAGTGCTGCGATCTCCGAACGACAGAAATATCGGGCCGCCGTGAACGACTTCCCTCAACGGGTCTCCTTCGGTGACACCCATTCGTTCGCGAAATTTCTCAAAACTCTCGTCCCAAAGACCGGTCTTGAGTTTCACCAACGGCTTTCCGATAGCCGGTTGGAGGAGTTTCGTGGCCTCTGTGAGCAGCAGGTAATTTGGGAACTGTTTGTTGATAACTAAATCCATGTCTTCTACCCTCCTCCTGCTTTGCCGAGCATCTCGTCGACCAGGTAGTTCGTATACGCTCCGGCTGGTTGGTTGGGCGTGATGTTCATCGGGTCAGCAACGAGTACCCGGCCATCTTCTGTGACAAGAACCTGAAAGTCATCGATGTTATTGTTCTGGTTGAACTCCTTGATTTTTTTCAAATCTTCCACACCCTCCTGGCTAATTCGTTTCATGGCAGCTTCTTCCGCGGCCTGATCCGCACCAGTAGCGATCGGCTTGATGTTTGTCGAACCGGAATAGTTATCCATCAGAATCGCCGGTTTTCCATCTACCTCGACAATCTCGTGAACCTTGACAGCAGGTACCCCGGCCTCTTCCAGTTTTTTCAAATCATCAAATTCTTTCTTGATTTGGTCGAGATCACCGGCTTTCGATACAGCGACGACTTTCGAAGGATCACCATCCACCTTGTATACTTTTTTGAACGCACCTTCCCCGATTTCGTCACCTTTCTTGACGGCCCGCCCCACAGAGCCCGAAGTTTTCGGGTTAAGTTCAGAATTCCGCACCGTGTCCGGTTTCTTACTCGCGCTATTCGGACCGGAGGAATCGGGATGGGAAAGGCCATCGATATCCACTTGGGTGAGATGGTTCGGGCAATAAGCATAGAGATTCACGCCACCAACAATTCCAATTGGATCCGACTGGAGATATCGCCCCAATTGTGGATCATAGTAGCGATAGCGGTTGTAATGCAGTCCGGTTTCCTCGTCATGATAGTGCCCTGGGAATCGCAGAGGCATCTTGATCTTGCTCCCCGGATCGATGAAGGCTACTCCATAAGGATCAATGTCCGCTTGCCAGACGGTGTTGCCTTGAGCATCCTCTACTTCCGTCGGAGCACCAACCTGATTCGTGAACACATAAAACAGCTTACCATCGCTCGGATCGGCATCGACGTCTTCGTATTCGACAAATAGGAATGGCACCAACGATCTTTCGTTTACATATATATAGAGCCGGATCGAGTCATCCGCTCGCATCTCCACCGCGAGGCGAAAATCATCCCAATAGTATTGTGTCGTTTCGCCCTTCCATGTTTTCGAAATCCGGCGTCCGATTGGGTCATACTTCGCTGACCACGACTGCCCGTCTATCTGGCATGCCACCAACATATCCAGAGAGTCGTACTGATAAGAGTGGTTTCTTTGTTTTCCAGATCGACTCACGACGTGGTTTCGATCGTTATAAATGAATATCTCATCGTTGGCGGAGGCAAGTCGATTTCCCTCCAGCAACCGAACGTCTTTGAGACCAACCTTCTCGCGGAGATTTCCTGCGGGATCATACGCAAACCGTTGCCGTCCCTTTTTCGGAGATATCTCACCAGTTATTCGATGACTCGCATCGTACTCATACTTGGTCGATTCTCCACGATGGTCAACGACTTCGAGGAGTTCTCCCTCTCCGGAGTAACGATAGCGACGGAATTTGACCTTATCGCGGTCGCCGACGGTGGCGTTGATCAGGCACCTACCATTCTCGTCGTAGAGTGAGAACTCCCGAGTCCCATTTGCTAACTCGCGACTCACTGCGCGGTCTTGGACCTTCATCTGGTGAAGGCCACCTGTTGGATCGCGAATCAGAAGAGTTCGGTTTTCTTGCAGTTCATAGACAACAATAAATTTGCCAAAGAAGGTGGTCGAGACGAGCCCATCCAGCTCGAACTTGTGAACTATCTGTTGGCCGTCGCGTTCATCCTTGACCTTGCGACCAAGTAAGTCATATCCGAACACGGTTTCCGTGTCGTGAGTGGTTGCGGTGGCCACTCGGCCACGTTCATCGTACGAGAAGGAATGGGTGTCTCCAGAGGACAGGTGTCGCGCGGTCTGTAAATTCCCCGGCCCGACCTCAAAACTGAGGATCGGTTTATTATCCCCATCCGTCTTCGCGATTAAGTTGTCTGCGATGTCGTACTGATACCGTTCCTTGACTCTTCCATGCCGAACGACTTCAATGAGTCGGTCCCGATGATCGTACTTATACTCGCTGATGGCTCCACCTGGATCTTGCAAGTAGGTCAACTCCGAGCGGATCGAATATTTGAACCGTGTTATCCCACCTGTCGGGTTGATAATCTGCGAGCGCAGATTCCAGGAAGTGTAGGCAGTCCGAGTTACCGAGTCCTCACGGTCCTGATGTTCCAGGATGTTCCCCTCGGCGTCGTACTTCCATGTCTGGCGATAACCGGAGTGGTCAATCTCTTCAATGAGCCGCCCCATCTCGTCATAGTTCCTGCGAGATGCTCCACCGTAATTTTTCGTGGGCGATTGAGCCGCAACAGCTTCCAGAACGGCATTATATATCGGAGCTGGATACTGGCTTGCCAGGGACTCGCTTTCCGAACCTCCCTGGAATTCTTCCCTGGTAAAGAGGCTACCGAATACCCACTGCATCGGTGTCTCGGGCAACACGTAGGCTTGGGGATCGGGGGGATTGGGTTCGACATCCAAAGGTGGAAAGCGATTGCCAAGCGGATCGACTCGGCTGACGTGTCCACCCCACTCGTTGTACTCATACACGGTGGCATTTCCGAGAGGATCGTACTCGGCCACAACACGACCATCGTCGGAGACATCAAAAACATTCCTGCCGCCAACTTCGTTGACGATCTCGCGAGCTATGCCATCTTGGTCGTAGTAGTAAGTGATGGTCGCTCCGTCCGCATATCTCGCAACCGAGCAGTTGCTTTCGGGATAGTATTCCATCCGCAGGTCGTAGAGGCCGTGTTCTCCGTATTCCCTGGTGCTGCGTCCCTGCTCGTCGTATTCGTTGAAGAAGGACATGCCACGACGATCGGTGTTGCGTGTCATCCTTTGGTTTGCGTCGAAGCTGTAGTGGCTAGAGGATCCAAGTGCGTCCTTCGCGGAAATGAGACAACCACGCTGGTCGTAGCGATACGAGACAAGGACCCGTTCTTGCTTGGTCTCCCTGCCTCTCCCTATCGCGTCCGAGGAACTTCCAGAGGCATCGGCCTCAACGTACCGCAACTCTCGAATGTGGTTGTCCGAGTCATACAGGAATCGGATCCGTCTAGAGGTGGTGTCGATGACCTCGACCAACCTGTCGCGGTCATCGTAGCGAAATCGGATTGAGTAACCGGCCTGGCGGAGTTCTCGCACGGGAAACCATTTTCGATCCCCTCGCAAAGAGAACGTCATCGTCGGTTTGCCTTCTTCGGCAATCGCGTAATCTCCCCCTTCGAGTTGCTGCAAATACATTCCGTCCTGGGCAACTCCACGAGCCCCTTTTTCCAGGGGCGGGAAAGAAACGATGTCCCCTTCCTGATTCTGATACTCGAACCCGCCAGGAACGCGGCGCAACTCGCGTTGATACTCATGGCGGAAGCCCCAACCGAGAGGACTCGGAGTTTGGTGACGTCGGCTATCGTAATAGCGTTTCCAAACGAACGGGATCTCACCTGGAAGTTCATGGTCGAGGAATTTATCAACAAACGCACCGGTGATGGCGTCGATCGGCTTTCCGTTGCGGCACTTGGCTTTGTGGTGTGGCGGGGTTTTCTTCTTGAACTTGGCTTTCACCTTCCTGGCGAATTTACTTTTCTTCAACATCCGCATGGCCTTGCCCAAGGCGGAAAAGCCCGCCTTGAATGCCAGGGCCATCAACGAGATGGTAGGTGCCCCGCCGATGAGCACGGGTGGCCCCATCGGAATGGGCAAGACCACGCCGGTCGGCAGCACCAAAGACTTCACTTTGCTCTTTTTCTTGGCGTTCAGCCGGGGAATCGGTGGCATCCCGATGCACTGACATTCGAGCGTCGGCAGGGCCATGTAGCTGGCCGCATCGCCATCGAAATTGACGGTCGAGCTACCCATGAACATCTCGCACTCGTTCGACGGCGGCTTGACGAAAGTTCCCCCAATCGGGAAGTGAATGCCGGGGACGGTTTTGCCCATGGTGCCGGCAATGGCCCGCAGCATCCCATTGATCTTGATCGAGGCATATAAGGGGATCGGGATGACACCGACGAATGGGATAGGCAACGGAATCGTGATCGGAATGTACTCGATCGGGTCGAAGATGAAGCCGACAAACGGGTGCGGTACCGGGAGGGGCGGGACCGGACCGGGAGGCTGGACGATGTGAATGTCCACACCCAAGACGGGGTCGAAATGTTTTGCGGCGGGCATCATGGCGTCGGATTCCCTTGCTCGATCTTGGACTCCCAGTCCTTGCCAACCAGTTCTACCATCCGGTCGCGAACCTCTTGCTCCTTCCCATGGTAGTTTTCTTGTTTCGTCAATCGCAGGAGCATCTGGCCGACATACGGGAGCGTACAGTTCGGACGGATCTGGTCGTCCAAAAGTGGTCCTACCTCGAGGGCTCTCCAACCACACTCCCAGGCAAGTTCCAGGGCGTTGCTGAGTTCATGACAATGGGCCGCCATGCGCCACCCTTCCAGGGACAACAAATGCTCTTCCGCTTCGGCGGCTTGAGTCGCGGCGGCCTCATAGACCTGAGCCGCCTCGGGGTATTGCTCTTCCAGGAACAGAGTGTTTGCTTCCCCAAACAAGGATTGAACCACGAGCTTCGCTCCGGAAGGGTCCTCTTCTTTTTGAGCTACCTGAGAAGTCTCTCCGGCTTTGCGGTAACACTCGCGAGCGTCCGCGGGTCGACCTGCCTGCAGGTAGCTCGCGGCCAAAGTGAAATAGATTGTTACTTGAAGGGCCAACCAACCATGCTCGTTGGCAATCGCCAGCGCCTTGTTTCCCTGGCTGACGGCTCGGTCCAAGTTCCCCGCCGAGGCTGCGTTTGTCATCTCCAGGAAGTATTGCCGATAGGCCACCCCTGGACCACTCCCTCCGGGTGCCCGTGCGAGTTCTCGGACGGCTCCCGGCATGTCGAGTTCGGGCTTGACCGAGGTGACGAGTTTGGGCTCGGCCTCGGCAAGTTTCTCGAGGAACGGAGCCTCGGTGGAATCGACCACCATGAATCTCAAGTTCGGGGGAGACTTGATCCGCACCAGTGTTCGCAGCCAATCGTTCCATGCCTTCGCATCCGAAATTTGTGTGGGAGTCAGCGCCACGGCGAGCGTCTCAAAGAGTCCTTCGTAGTGTTCGCAGAAAGAGAGACACGCGTTGACGATCGATTGTTGGCCGGGTTCGCCGGGCTTCGCAGCCGGACAAACCCAATCGAGATCGAGCCCCTCGTTGGGGAACTCTGTCTGGGATTCCTCGTCGTTCTTGAGTTCCTCGTATGTCTTTTCGAAAGACTCGACGAGCGCCGGCCCGTAACGCTCGG
>CAYYUU010000439.1:0-6530 GCA_964474955.1 uncultured Alcaligenaceae bacterium
TTCCGTTCGGGTTCTGTGACGGTGGGGGTTCTGTATGCCTCGCTGCTGCTATATATTTTGCCGTGGGCGTGAGCCCACAGAATGGTGAGTGCGCTAATTTTCCCCGCGGCTTGACGGCCACGGCTAAATATGCCGCCGCTGCGCGACTCCCTATAAAGTTCTTGACACTTCACCTCAAAGTTCTCTTCCTCAATAATCCGTCACCGGCACAAACCCTTTCGCCTCGATAATCTCTTGCCCTTGTCCGCTCAGATGAAACGTCACGAACCGGTGGACCATCGAGCCGGGTTTCGGATAGCCATTGGTCCACAAAAACAGAGGTCGAGCGATCGGATACGTTCCGCGTGAAATCGTTCGGCGAGTCGGCTTGATTCCATCGATGGCGAGCGCTCGGACCTTCTTGTCCACGAACCCGAGGCCCAGATAACCGATCGCAAATTTCGTCTTCGAGACGCGGGCGTGCATCGCCGGGTTGGAGTTGACGTACTCGGTAGACGAAGCAAGTTTCTTCCCGCCCATCACAATGTCGCGAAACGTCTCATACGTTCCCGACGAACTGTCGCGGGAAACGAGTACGATCTTCGCATCCGGGCCACCAAGTGTGTTCCAGTTGGTGATCTTGCCCAGAAAGATGTCTCGGACTTGCGACGTCTTCAATTTTTTCACGGGATTGGCCGGATGCACGACGATGCAAACGCCGTCCATCGCCACCGTATGGACACACGGAAGAACGCCTTTCGCAACGGCGGCTTTGAATTCCTTGGGTTTCATGAACCGGCTCATGGCGGCAATGTTGCACTGACCCTTTACCAGAGCGACCGCGCCGTTTCCGCTGCCGGTCTTACGAACGGTGATCTTCAGACCTTTGAACTCCTTCATGAAGACTTCGGCGAAAGCGTCCACAATTGGTCCAACGGTAGTGGAACCTTCGATCGTAAGCTTTTCTTGAGCGGTGCCAATTGCCGGACAGAAGAACAGACCGATTACGGCCAGAACGAGACCGGAGACTATGCGTAGTGTCATCGGAGGACAATCCTTCCTGTTGGACCGGGCCACAATCAGAAACGGAATAACGCCAAGACAACAAGGGGGCTTGCTGGGATGACCTCGTTGTCTGAAACGATGAATATGCTACGGAATCTCGGAGCATCGGACACCGGTTTGGAACAACCCAAAGAGAACGGAGAAAGTGGGGTGTTTGTGCCGTTGTAAGGTACTTCGCGAATTTTTTGTGGTTCTCGTAAACCCGATTGTCGAGATTGGCCGATTGGTAAAGGTGGACAGCGCACGGAAGCAAAAGTATCGCTGTCGGTTGTTCGTAGGTATACGCGGCTCGTGTGTACCTGAGAAAATTCGATTAAGACAAAGATACACGCGAGCCGCGTGTACCTACGAACCGAACGACCATTTATTCCGCGGAACAAACAAATCCGCCGATAGTTGTGTGGGATCGCCGGAACCGGACCCAATCAGAACAAGGAGTGACAAGGATGTCCAATCTTCGCTTGAGCGTTGGGCTGCTGACGTTGGGGCTGTTGGCTGCGGTCCCGACAGCTCACGCCCAACCTACCGTCGACCAGTTGATGCAGTATCGTCCGAACCAAAAGGGCGTGAAGATTTCCACTCCGACCAAAGCTCAGTACGCCGACTGCAAGGTCAAAATCATTCGCGGCAACGGACCGAGTGGATATCTTTTGCTCGACCCGAGCGGTCGGCCCTTACGCCGAATGATCGATAGTGACCGCGACAAGAAGATCGACACGTGGTCGTACTTCCGGGGCGGACTCGAAACGTATCGCGAGATCGACACGAACGGCAACAATCAGCCGGATCAATTCCGGTGGCTCAACAGTGGCGGGATGAAGTGGGGAATTGACCGGGACGAGGACGGAAAGATCGACCAGTGGAAGATGATTTCCGCCGACGAACTCGCCCAGGAAGCTTTTCAGGCCGTCGCCAAACGAGACTTCCCAAGGTTGAAGGCATTGCTCATCACGTCGTCGGAATTGAACGCGCTGGGCTTGCCCGATCAGATCACGAAAAAGATCCAGGCCAAACTTCAGCAAGCCCAGGAAGGATTCCAGGCGGCCATCAAAAAAATTCCGGACCTTCGAGGAAAGGACGTCATCGGTCGAGTCGAAAGTTCCACGCCGCAATGCGTTCCCGGGGAATCGCTCGGTGCACGCGGAGACCTCTTTCGCTATCCTTCTCGAACCGTGTTGTTCGAGTCCGGCAAGAACCAACACGATTGGCTGCAAACTGGAGAAATGGTTCAAGTCGGCAAGGCGTGGCGTTTGTTGGGAATCCCTGGGGCTCGCCCTGGTGGTGAAGGCGAGAAGGTCGTGAACACCGAGGCCCAGAAAGCGATGGACCAAATCGCCAAGCTCGACAGCGCGTACCACAAGAACCCAGTCACAACTCCGGGCGTGAACAAACGCGCCCGTGATTACAACATGCAGCGGGCAAGCCTGATCGAAAAGTTACTTCCGTTGTTGGCAGCGAACGAACGAGAAGGTTGGTTCCGTCAGTTGCTCGATAACTACGTCGCGGCCGCACGCCGTAGCGACGACAACGACACTTTGGCCATCAGCCGCCTGCGCCAGTTGAAGGCCCAAGTCGAGCGACAAGATCCCCAAAGCAAACTCGCAGGGTACGCGACATTTCGCCTCATCTGGGCCGAGTACGGCAGCAAGCTCGTTGGTGCTCCGGCTTCCAAAGCGGCCAGCCTGCAAGCGAAGTGGATCGAGAAGCTGGGCGAGTTCGTCAAGGCGTATCCGCGAGCCGACGACACTCCCGACGCACTCCAACAACTGGCCATGGCAGCCGAATTCGCCGGCAACACGAAGACCGCTCAACAATACTACCAACAAATCGCGACGAGTTTCCCGAATGACTCTCTGGCGGCCAAGGCAACGGGAGCCGTCCGTCGATTGGGACTGGGAGGGAACAAACTCCAACTCGTCGCTCCGACGATCAACGGTCAACGATTTGACGCCGGTGGCCTTCAGAACAAGTGCTTCGTCGTGTACTACTGGGCGAGTTACGACTCGAACACTCGCTTCACCTTCGAAAAGCTCAACAAGCTCCGCAAGGAATATTCTCGCAAGGGCTTCGAGGTCGTGACCGTCAACCTCGACGACAACCCACAAGTAGCCGTTCAATACTTGCAAAAACACCCCGTCACTGGTTACCACCTATACCAGGCCGGAAAGCAAGGCGGCATGAGCAGCCCACTCGCCGAGCAATACGGTATTATGGCCGTGCCGCACATGTTCTTCGTGGGCAAGAACAGTGTCGTGATCAACAACGCCGTGCAAGTCAACGATCTCGAAGATGCGATCCGTAAAGAAGTGAAGTAAAGGCCCGTTGAGAGTCGGCAGATAGCCGTCCTTGCTCAATAGCGAGGACGGCTGATTTTATTAGCAGAAGGACGATGAGCTTCGGGTTCGCGTTCTCTCTTGGAAATACGAGCGAGCGAAGGACCTTTCTTTGTCCTTCGCTCGCGCTTCAGGCTTGTCAAGATCCTTCGCTTGCGCTTCAGGTTTAGAGCAATGCAAAGTCCAGGTTGATTACGTTACTTTCTTTGCATCTGCCAAGGCCATCATCGCCGCATTCCTTCCACACGCCCCATGAACTCCCGCTCCCGGATGCGCCGACGCCGACGCCAAATAGACTCCTCGCACATGCGTCCGATGCCGAAAATAGGGGAATGTCGGGCGTAAAAACAACTGTTGATCAATCTGCGCACTTCCGCCACCGAGGTCACCACCGACGAGGTTTTCGTCCATTGCTTCCAGATCCGTCGGAGCGTGGATGGCTCGCGCGAGAATCAATTCGCGAAAACCGGGAGCGAGTTGTTCGATGCGTTGATCGATTCGGTCGGCCAACAACTCTTTGTGTTGGTCCCAACCGCTTGGCATGGTGTTCGGGACTCGCGAATACGCCCAAAGAGTGTGTTGCCCATCGGGTGCGCGGGTTGGGTCGAGAACCGATTGTTGGCCAATGACGAGATACGGATTTGAAGGCAAATTCCCGGACCGAACTTCCTTCGTAAACTCTTTCAGATCTTGAAGACTGTCGCCGGTGTGAACGACGGCAGCTTCACGGGCTTCGGGCGATGTCCACGGAACTGGACCTGACAAGGCCCAATCCATTTTGAACGTTCCCCAGCCATATCGAAATCGTCCAATAGCTTTTTGCAACCAATATGGTGCGAGTTTCTTGTCGAGCAATCGCAGGAACAATGCCGGTGGTCCGACGTCGGCCAACACCGCATGCTTGACCGGAATTTCGTCTCCGCTTGAAATTCTCACTCCCACGGCTCGCTTGCCGCGAACGAGGATTTCGTCGACGCGGGAGCCGTATTGAACTTTCGCACCAGCTTCCGAAAGCCGAGTCAACAACGCTTCGGTGATGGCCTTCGCGCCGCCGACAGGAATCAAGAAGCCATCCTTCGCGGCCAACAACGCCAAGACCAATCCCAAAGCTCCCCCGGTAAAATCTGACGGGCCAAGATCAACGTGTAATGACAACGCCGGGATGACTCGCCGCGCAGCCTCTGTTCGAAAGTTCCAACGAGCGTATCCGCTTGCCGTTCCCATCGCGGCCAGTCCCATGCCGATAATGTTCTTGATGCCCAGCCGAAAGGCCGTGCGGAAATTCACCAACGGAGCGAGCAACGCTTCGGGCAATCGATCACCCATCGCGTTCGCCCAGTTCTGAAACTTGGCCCACGCGTCGCCGTCTTCCCCGAAGGCAGCGCGTGACAACGCGATGTCTCTGGAAATGGCCGCACACGTTCCGTCCGGTGCCGGATGAGCACTTTCGTATTTTCCAGCTACGAATTGGAGGTCCGTTTCTTCGAGGCGGAGTTCTCGAAATGCAGGACTCGCCTTCGCGAAAGGAAAGAATGCACCGCCCACGTCGTGCACGAAACCAGGAAGTGTATTCTCGACCGAATATAGCGCACCGCCGGGCCGATCTTTTGCCTCAAGAACCAAGACGGACCAACCTTGTCGGGCGAGAGTGATCGCCCCCATGAGTCCGTTCGGTCCAGAACCAATCACTATCGCATCAACCATAAAACGTCTTACCAAGAGGGAAACAGGAAGAGAAGACACTCACCACGGATACCACAAATACCACAGATGAATCAGAGCCGCGCTATCTGGGATATCCGTGTTTTTTTCCTTCGCATCTTCGCGTGAAGTGCCGCCTCATATCTTTGTATTCTCACTTCCGCTTCCCGAGTATACATTCCAAGACCCAACACCACCGAGTGTGAAACGGTGCAAACCGACAATGTTCCAGAATCCGGTTGTCGTCACATCCGCCTTCTTCCAGAGCGTCCGCAAGAATCGGCAGCTGGTGGTGAAGCCCTTCGGCATCAATCAATTTGGCGATGGCTTTGACGTCCGGAGTGAGCCACTTGTCTTGGAAAGGCAAAACGCGTTCGATGGCCGAAGGCAACAAGTCGCGGAGTAGATGAGTTTGCGCGACCTGTTCGCGGAGTTTCAACTCCCTGTTTCCGTCAGAGAGATATTCTGCCAATTTGTACGCTGCGATGTCGGCAAAGATGTGCGGCTCTGCTTTAATACGGTCACGGGAAACGAATGGCGGAGCCCCTGACCTACTGATGAGGACAGGACGAGCCTTTTCCCATATCGCCTCAAACTCCTCGGCCTCGATTTTTCCATTGGCAAACAGTTCCAAGGCGTCTGTGGCTTCTCGCGAGGCTTTGAGATTCATCCACGCCTCCGACCGTCGCAGACAACATGCGGCGAACAAGTACAATTCTCTCGCCAGAAGGTTATTGAGGGGAAGTTGAGAAGTGAGTCGTTCGCGTGTGGGACTGAGTTCCCATGCGACGTGGTTTGCTCCTTGGAGGTCTTCGCGAGGAACCAACTCACCCTCGACGTTGAATGATAACTCTCGACCCGTTTCGGCGAATTCCTCGAAAGAAATCTGCCCCTCCAGATATTTGCGATAGGAGGGAACGCAGGCTCCTTTTGCCTTGTTGATAGTCGCGTGGAAGATCTCCAGGAGGTCCGTGGCGAGAGATTTGAGACCGAGATAACTCCGCGTCCAAGGGGCCAGAAACCGCTGCAACTCGACGATGGCGTCGATCAATGTCGGCGCGACAATCCAACTTTTGGTACACGATTCGATCATCTGTCGCGCTTGCTTGGTTGTTCGCGGCGGTTGAAATTGTTGAGACGGGAGTTGGGCTATGTAGGCATGCCACAAATCTCGGGTCGCACGCCGTTCTTCCCGGTAGCACACTCGCCGGAACCGTTGGATCGCCGATTCATAAGAGACCCTATCGGTTCGCCCTTTTTCGTATTCGTAGAAAACGATCACAATCGGACCTTCCGGGAGTTGGTATGCCCGAGATTCCCCAGGGAGTTGTATTTCGACCTCCGGAACGTCATGCACGAAACGCTGGGCCAACAAGCGACATTTGGAAAAGAGTTTCTGGACGATGAATTGCGGCCAATATTCACCGCGTGAGCGCAACGCAACTTTTTCGA
>CAYYUU010000440.1:0-6527 GCA_964474955.1 uncultured Alcaligenaceae bacterium
ACCCACCAAGCTCAGAAAGGGAAAAGGCGTTTTGTTGGGCCGCTCGCAAAAGAAGAGCGGGCAATCCACAGCCAGCGATATTGTAACTCCCCTATGCGAGTTCTCAATGGGAATTACATGAACGTGGTTTTGGAAAAGTAGTAGGCACACTCCGTGTGCCGTTCGCTTTGGTTTGGTTACGGCACACGAGTGTGCCTACTACTATTTACAGCAATCCATAATTCACGAGCGTCTGTCGAACTCGGGCCACGCCCGCTTCGTCCATCTCGCACATGGGCAATCGCAGTTCGCCCGTATCTCGTCCGAGCAACTTCATGGCCGCCTTGAGTGGGATCGGATTCGTCGCGACGCTCAACATGTCGCGGCAAAGCGGGAACAACTTGCGGTGCCATTCGAGAGCCTTGGCGTGATCGCCAGCGAGATACGCTGTGACCATAGCTTTCATGTCGGCGGGGACGATGTTTCCAACGACCGAGACGACGCCGCGTCCGCCGATGCTCATGAGCGGTAGCGTCAAACTGTCGTCGCCACTGAGGATTGTGAGATTCGTGAGGGCGGCGATTTGCGAGGCCTGATCCATCGAACCGGTGGCTTCCTTGACGGCGACGATGTGAGGCGATTCGTCCAACCGAGCCATCGTTTCGGGCATAATGTTCGAACCCGTACGGCCCGGAATGTTGTAGAGGACGATCGGAATTTCGGTCTGCTCGGCGATCGTCGCGAAGTGACGATAATATCCTTCTTGCGGTGGCTTGTTGTAGTAGGGGCCGACCATCAACGCGCCGTTCGCCCCGACCTTCTTGGCAAACTTGGTCAAGCGAATGGCTTCGGTCGTGCTGTTCGAACCGGTTCCCGCCATGACTTTGATGCGGCCCGCGGCGTGCGTCGTCACGGTCTCGATGACTTTCTCGTGGTCGTCGTGTCCGAGCGTCGGAGATTCGCCGGTCGTTCCGACGGGGGCCAAACAATCGGTCCCTTGCTCGACGTGCCAGTCAACGAGTTTCTTCATTGCGTCGAAATCAATCTCGCCGTTCTTGAAGGGAGTGATCATTGCAACGGTCACGCCTGCAAATTGTTCGCCTTTCGTCGCCATTGTTTTGCCTCAAGGTGGTGTGGTCTGTGTGCTGGTTGGCCGATTTCTCGCATTTGTCCGGAGCCACGGAGTGGCGACAGATCTTAGACGTGGGCGTGAGCCCGCGTGGGATTGATGTGGTTTCTCCTTCACGCGGCCTTACGGCCACGCCTAAGATCTGTCGCCACTCCGTGGCTCCATACAACGCTCCGCTTCCATTTCGGAATACTCTATGGGATGTGTTCTCGGAGAACAACGTTCGCGCCTCGGACAAACATTTGTTCTCGTGGCCAAATCCGGTAAACTGACGGCGAGGCGGTTCGGCATCGGAATGGCGGGGATATTGTTATGCACGTCTTGTTTGTCCACCAAAACTTTCCGGCTCAGTTCGGGCACATCGCCAAGTACTTGGCCGAGGAGAAAGGTTTCCGCTGTACGTTCGTCTCGGAAAAACCCGGCGGCAAGGTCGGGCCAATCGAGATGATCCAATACAAAACGCGTGGCGGAGCGACCGCCAACACACATTATTGTTCGCGGACGTTCGAGAACGCCACGTGGCACACGTTCGCCGTTTACGAAGCCCTCCGCAATCGCCCCGACATCAAGCCCGACTTGATCGTCGGCCATTCCGGTTTCGGGTCGACGTTATATTTGCGCGAACTCTACGAGTGCCCAATCGTCAATTACTTTGAGTACTTCTATCGAACAAAGAACTCGGACATGGACTTCCGGCCCGATTTTCCGTCGCGAGAGATCGACAAACTCCGAGCCCGCAGCCGCAACGGCATGATCCTGCTCGACATGGAGAACTGCGACCTCGGCTACAGCCCCACGAAATGGCAAAACCGATTGTTCCCGAAGGTGTTCCAGGACAAACTCCGAGTCATCTTCGATGGCGTCGACCTGAACATCTGGAAGCCCGACCCCGCCCCTCGACAAGAACCCCGCAAGCTCGGTGAGTTGGTGATTCCCGAAGGCATGAAAGTCGTCACCTACGCGACTCGCGGGATGGAGTCGATGCGTGGATTTGACATCTTCATGAAAGTCGCGAAAAGACTTTGCGACATGCGAAACGACGTCATCTTCTTGATCGCGGGACAGGATCGCGTTTGCTATGGCGGTGACGAACGATTCACACAAGGGAAGACGTTTAAAGAATGGATCGTCTCGCAGGACAATTACGACCTGTCGCGATTTCGTTTTCTTGGCTTGATCCCACCGCCGGTCTTGGCCTATTTGTTCTCGCTCACCGACCTGCACATCTATTTGACCGTGCCGTTCGTGTTGTCGTGGTCAGTCATGAACGCATTGGCGTGCGGGACGACATTACTCGCGTCGAACACCAGCCCGGTCCAGGAGATGGTCACCCACGAAAAGAATGGCTTGCTCGTGGACTTCTTCGACGTCGATGGTTTTGTGGAGCAAGCCAACAAGGTCCTCGATAATCCGAACGACTTCCGACACCTTGGCGAAGCAGGCGTCGAAATGATCCGTGACGAGTATAGCTTGAATGTGTGCTTGCCGAAAATGTTGGAGTTATACGAAGAGGCTCGCGCCCAATACGCGAATAATTAGGACCACCGATGAATCCGGAGAACGATTCACCTCGACCCGATCGCCGACAATTTCACAAAACAGTTCTCGCCGGAGCTGCCGCCGCGGCATTGGGTGGCGTCGTCGGAAAAGCGACAGCAAGCCAGACGACCGCGTTACCACTCAATCCTCAAGATGCGTTGCCCGCCGGGGCAACGATGCGACTGGGCAATACGCGGTTTTGGCACGTCTCTCATGGATACGGCAATCCCGGACTCGCGGCGTTGAGCTTCTCGCCCGACGGAACTCGACTCGCCGCCTATGGCAAAGAAGATTCGCAAGTCAGCGTTTGGGAGGTCCCCTCGGGTCGATTGATCTGCCGTTGGCGGGCGGACGAATCGCATTATCACGACGACCTGAAATTCTCTCCTTGCGGGCGATTCCTCGCCGTTGCCGGGTCAGAGACGGTCAGTCTTTGGGATCCGGAAACCGGGAACCTCATTCGACGACTCGGCGAAAAGTACGGGTTCGACGAAGTCGCCTTCTCCCCAGACGGAAAGTTGGTGGCCATCACCATTGACGGCGAACTTCGCATCCTCGAAGTCGAATCGGGCAACGTGGTCCATCGCTGGGAAGCCGATCCGCATCCCCTTGGTCAACCCTGGCGGAGAGTGGATAGCTTCTTCACGGTGTCGTTCTCGCCCGACGGAAAGTTGCTCGCCGCAGGGAGTTCGTACGACGTTTGCCTCGCCGAAGACGACCCTCGACGTTCACCCCCGTTTTCCGCACAAGATTGGGTGAACGCGCACCAGAGTGGTCCAGAGAACCAGGCTCGCATAATGGAGATGGCAAAGCAATCGTTGCGAGGCGGTGCAATGACGAGTATCGATGGAAAATCCTACGAGATCCTCCCCCACGGAAGAGTCTGGTGTTGGGACGTCGAGTCGGGCCAACTCGTCGCCAAGGTCGATGCTCACGACTTACCGGTCGCACTGGTCCGATTTCTGGCCAACGGCCAACTGTTCACGATGGCCAAAGACGGCGAAGCCTTCGTCTGGGACATCGAATCGCAAACGAAAATCCACCAAATCGAGAACTTGAGCTTTCGCGGATACAGCGCCACCCGCATCGGCGTCAGCGACGACCGACGCCACGCTTTTTATCTCCAAGAAGATTCGTTCAACAAGATCGACCTGATTGAAAACCAGTCCTCGCTTGCTTTCCCTGTCAGTCGTGTGACCAATCCCATAGGACCTGTTGCTCTTTCTCCCGATTGTCAATTAGCTGCGATCGATTTTCATGGTCGGATCGACCTGTGGAACTTGAAAACAAACGTCCCATTGGTTCGGCATGGCCGCCACTTGGGCGAAGAAGAGATCAACGTAAGGTTTGCATCGGCTGGCCGTGCCATCACGACAACCCGATGCGACGTCATCGTCTGGGACGTGAAGTCAGGGGTTCCCGTCGGCCAACTCTCTCATCCTGGGCGGCTTCAATGCCTCCCGATTCCAGGAGAAGAACGGGCAGTTTGTCATTTCCTGAATTGTTACGGTGGTCCTCCGCTGAGCGAACTCGATGACACCCTTGTCTTCTGGGATTGGCAACAACAGACGACGAAACCAATTTGTCAAGTGAAGAACGTGAAGGGAATCTATCCAATGGGAAGCGACCGCCTCCTGTTGTGGACACAGGAAGAGCAATATTTCATGGTCGATCTGAAAACGGGCAACCAACAGCTTCTCTGGCACCAACCCGGACCCAAGGCGGTTCTTGCGATCTCGACCGATGGCGAACTCATTGCAGCCATCAGCGACGAGCCAAACATCTGTGTGTTCACGGTCGAGCCGAATGCGTGGCGACACCGAATTGACATCTCGCAGTTTTATCGAGGCCCATACCCCTACGGCTTTCCGGGAACACTCGAATTCTCGACGAACGGACAACACATCGCGATGCACACGCTACCGGGGCCAGTTTGTTTCGGTCCGGTTCGGGGTAAAGCACTTCCACAGATCTTTGAAGTCCAGAAAGTCCACGAAGACTACACCTGCGATCTCTGCTTCAAATTCCTTCCGAACGGGCGATTGTTGTTAGCCCGAACGAATGGAATCGTCGAAGAAGAACCGGAAGAGATGGACGTATCGGGCCGCGAAATCCAGCTCTACGACGTCTTCGCCAAGAAACAAATCTGGAAGTCACCGCTGCTCGACAATTATGTCTCGTCGTTGGCGTTTTCTCCCGACGGCAAGACGCTTGCGTCCGGCGGGTGCGCCGCAACAGCTCTCCTTTGGGATATCTCGCATCTCGACGTTCATCACTCCGCTTCAGGCAAGAGGAAAGGCACATGACAGCAACAACGGACATCTTGATCGTCGGGGGCGGAGTGATCGGAACGAGTATCGCTTGGCACTTGGCCAAGCGACAAGTCGGTCGAGTCGTGTTGGTCGAGAAGTCGTATCTTGGCGCGGGTTCGAGCGGGAAATCCGGAGCGATTGTTCGTCAGCACTACTCGAATCCGTTGACAATCACGATGGCTCGCAAGAGCCTGAAGGTCTTCGAGCAGTTCCCGGAGATCGTCGGTGGTCCGCCCGTTTTCACGAACTCCGGACTCGTCATCGTCGTCAACCAAAAGGACAGCGAGGGACTCCAAGCGAAGGTGAAGATCCAAAAAGAACTCGGCGTGACTGTGAATATGTTGACGTCCGAGACGCTTTCGGACGTCGACCCGAATGCGCTTCTTGCAGAGGACGAAATCGCAGTCCACGAACCCGAGGCCGGATACGTCGAATCAGTCCAAGCCGTCGCGTCGTTTGCCAATGCCGCGCGTCGCGAAGGAGCCGACGTTCGACTTGGCGTCGAGGTCAAGGAAATCGTTCGCGAAGGCGACAAGGTCGTCGGCGTCGAGACAAATGAGGGACGATATAACTGTGGCACGCTGGTTTTGGCGACGGGAGCGTGGACAGGTCAACTCGGAAAACGCCTCGGCATCGAGTTGCCCGTGGGGGCGTATCGAACACAGGTCGCGTTGAACCGGCGTCCGGTCGATTTTGGCCGACGCCTACCCGTCTATGGTGACTTCGTCCAGGGCACATATTTCAAGCCGACCCACGGCGAGATGATCCACGGCGGCGTCATCACCGGCGAAGAAATCAACGATCCCGTCGACCCAGACAACTACAACGAAGGCGCCAACTCCGAATGGTTGCCCGAGTTTCGACACCGGCTTTGTCGTCGCTACCCGGCCATGCACCGCAGTTACGGACGTGGCGGTTACGGCGCGCTCTATGGTATCACTCCCGACTGGCACCCCATCATTGACAAACTGCCCGGCATCGAAGGAGTCTTTTGCGCCGTCGGATTTAGCGGACACGGATTCAAGATGTCGCCAATCGTCGGTGAGTTGGTAAGCGAACTCGTCGTCGATGGCGAAGCTAAGGCGGCGGACATTTCGTCGCTGCGGTACGCACGATTCGCCGAGAATGATTTGGTCAAGACGCCTTATTCGTACGGTGTGATGGGGTAGAATAAAAGTGAGAAACGCGGAGACGCACCAAGCCATAGCATTCCGGTCCGGCGAGGTTTTGAGGCATGGATACTTTTACGATTTATCTTGTAACATTTGTGAGCGCGGCGGTTGCTCTCATCTCCGCGGCAGCGAGCCTCTGGGCCAACATTATGGTGAGGTCGATAGTGAACGACCGTCGCCCCCGGAAGAAGTTGCGGATTCGCGGCGATGAGCTTGAAATCTTTGATCGGAAAGAAAAACGCTGGATGTCAGTTCTTCTTTATGATCAGAAATACGGAAACGACGAAAATGTGCCTTCGCAGGAAGTTGCAGCTGGGGGGTAACTTTCCCGATGGCCAAAAATCGCAGCGGTCAACTTCAGCAAGCGAATCGCCCGTGGGCCGCCCTCACTGGAGG
>CAYYUU010000441.1:0-6517 GCA_964474955.1 uncultured Alcaligenaceae bacterium
GGACGAGTTCGACGACTCGTTCTCGAACTTGATTCACTTCGTTCTCGTCGAGTCCGTTCGCATACCCGACGATGTGTCCTTTATGATTCACCAATAACATCCGGAATGAGTGGATGATTTTCTCCTTCGGATCTTCCGCCTTTGGGTTTCGTTCCAACGGTTGGTAGAAGACGCGTTGGGTAATCTGATCGATGGTGTCTTGCGAGCCGGTCAAGAACATCCAGTTTTTCGGATCGGCATCCATGTCCTCGCCGAATTTTGCCAAGACATCCGGATCGTCCTTTTCTGGATTCAGCGTAATGCTCAGCAGGACCACGCCGTCGATGTTGGTAAGTTGTTTGGCCAGCGATTGCAGGTTTTTGATGTGATTGTCTTGGTGACAAACTGGACACGACGTGTAGAAGAACGAGACCACATAAACTTTTCCGCGAAGCGATCCCGACGACACAGAATCACCAATTTGATTCGTCAACTCGAAGTCAGTAACACTATCGCCGATTTCTTGGTAGAGTGAAGGGATTTCGCTCTGGAGGCCCGAAGGCCCGCAACCAGACAGGAAGGGAACAATTAGGAGGAGGCCAAGAAGTGTGTAACGCATGGGATTGTTCAATCCACGAGACAACAAATCAGAGGAGCGGATTGTTGTCTCGCTTCCGAGTTATTTGTTACGCATCGACGTGATACCAGTCGTTCGACACCCACCAATCGAGCATGATGTCGGGCATTAATACAATAATAGTCATCACCGTCAATATCACCAGTGGAATGACTATGAAATAGAGTTTGCTCCAGTCATACTTCAAGTGCATGAAGTAGACGGCAACGAGTGTAGCTTTCACGATCGAAACCATCGTGATTAGGATGACCCCTTGCACACTTCGTCCGAAAATCAAAAACATGAAGTATGATGTTGCCGTCGCGACGCATAATGCGCCGAAGATGATCATGTACTCGAAGAATGTGGGCCCATGATGTTCGCCTTCGTGGGCGGCACCGGTCGATTGTTGAGGCTGTGTTTGTTCCATTTGAGATTCCCTACTTTTGCTCTTTGACTCGTCCGAGCCTCTTGGCCACCGCTACATCAAATACAACAACGGGAAGAGAAAGATCCACACGATATCGACGAAGTGCCAGTACAGCCCAGTGACCTCGATAGCCCCTTCGTGTTGTGGCCCGTATTTTCCCATTGCCCCCAGGATCAGGAATACGGCAAAGATCACGAGCCCGCCGATGACGTGGAGGGCGTGAAAACCGGTCAACGCGAAATAACTAGACGCCCATAAATTCCCATACGGGATGGAATGAGGCAGGTGAACGTGATGATTAATTTCCATGAGCGGTTTATGTTCTCCCGTCGCGGCATGGCTCATGGATTGTTCGGGCATGTCAACAGGCTTGATCTTCTCCGCCGGGACAATTCGAGCATTGACTTGTTTCGGCGTCAAGTTCGGCAGGTCGTTCTTGAGCGCCTGAACCGCCTTGATGTATTCCTCGCTATAGTGGTGATGGTCTCCGCCCTCTTCGTGTTCCTTTAGGATCTTGTTGAGTTTGTTCTCGACTTCTCGGACAAACCGAGGTCCGCCCGGTCCATCAAGTTTCTCTGGAATACGGCCGGGTAAGATGCCGTGTTCGAACTTCTGGTAATACTCATAGCCTTTCACTCCGAGGAAGACGCAGCCCAACGTGAGAGTGATCCCAAGATACATCAAGGACTGGCCAACATTTTTCTTCGACAGGGCATAGTGAGCGAGGACAACCGTCACGCTACTACAGATCAGCACGAATGTGTTGAGGGCTCCAATCCATTCTTCCAAGTGGACGTCCGTAGGCTTTGGCCAAGGTTGGCTCGTAGTCGGGCTACCGTTTCGCAGGAGGACATATGTCCCGAGTAACCCCGTGAAGAACATAATCTCTGTGATGAGAAATAGCCACATCGCCAACTTACCATTGTTGAGCGGCATTCCCATCTTCACGACGTTTGACGAATCCGAATGCGAGTGTGCCATGAGCCAAGATTCCAGAGAAAACGGTCACGAAGTTATATGTATTTATGCGTAGGACAGGCTTTTAACCTATCCATTAAATTCTTGGACAGGTTACAAACCTGTCCTACGTCCTTATCCCAGGAATGCGAGAAACGCCATTAATATTGGCAGATGTAACAGCGATCCTCGCAACACTGTTTTTGCCCTCGGGTCAGAGGGGTGAGCCAAAAACCGCATCGTTGTTGCCAGGAAAATCAATCCAACGAACATGGCCGCAAGGGCATACCCAATTTCTAGCCAACTTACCCTCACGCCAATTAATGGCAGCAAACTCACTGCCACTAACCCTGCACAATAAATGACCATTTGTAGGCCCGTTGAAATTCCGCGAGGGTCACGGCCCGGAATCATTTCAAGACCCGCTTGGCGATACTCTTCCCGGCACAACCACGCAATCGAAAGGAAGTGCGGAATTTGCCAGAGAAAAAGCACTCCAAAGAGAGTGACGAGTCGTAGATCAACAGAACTCGTCACAGCCGTCCAACCAATGACAGGGGGAAGAGCTCCCGGAATCGCACCAATAAAAGTATTGAGTTTGGTATATCGTTTCAGCGGAGTGTAGACCCAAACATAACTCGCATAAGTCGCCAAGGCGACTGCCATGCAGATTGGTTTTTGAACGAAGAACCACAGATAGAAAAGTCCCACAACCCCAGTCCCGAGACCAAAGATCAACGCTTCGATGGGTCGCAGGCGACGGGGCGGTAGTGGTCGATTGGCCGTCGGTCGCATCTGCCCATCGACTTCTTTTTCGTAATATTGGTTGAGGTCACTCGCACCAGTCGCCAACAATCCCGCACCGATCAATGTATGAATCAGGAGCAGGCAATCGGGACGGCCAGGCGAGGCCATGCAAAAGCCCGCAGCGACGGTGAACAACACAAGGATCGCAATTTTTGGCTTTGTCAGTTGGACGTAATCCGAGAGGCGTTGCCAAATAGCGGATTTCGATGTCGGAGCGGCTATGGCTTTCACGTTACTCCCTCCATCTTGGCGGATGCTTGCGAAGATAGCGAACGTGAATTAAGAGCGGTTGTTGGCCGGAACGTGAACAGAGTTAGCGCGAGAGTCGTTCCAAACAAGGCGGATCCCAGAACGTAATGGATTGAGCGAAGCAGACTTTGTTGCACTGCCGCTGCGTGAACAGCCCCGTTTTGGACCATCGTGTCGAATTGAAATTTATAGAGCCAGGCCTCTGTTCCCAGAGCCACTTGCCCGAACAATGTGAGCCCCAAAAGCAAAGCAAGAACTTGCACGCCTCGTCCTATGTTCATTCGTCCAACTGCTTCTCGAATTAGCCAGAAGATTAGACCCGTGACAACAAAGGCCCCGAACAGATGAATTCGGCCTGCGAGATACACTCCGGAGCCCGGCATAATGCTATGTCGAACAAAACTGCCCAGCACGAGTTGCCCATAGACTCCGATCGTCGTGAAGACGGCGACGTATCGAAGGCGGTTCAGTGATGGGCGATTATCGGAGTGTTCGAGCGTCCGCTTCCACCATCCCGGAGCCGTCCAAACGACAATACTCGCCAACAGACCGAACACCAGTTGTGCCGTACAACCGTGAATTAGGGCGAGGTCGCGCCCCATCAGAGCATTGAGATTCACCCGGAATATGCCGAGTAGTCCCTGCCCGATCACTGCTAGCAGCGCAATGACTCCCACCCACCTGAGCCAGCTTCGTCGACCACGGAACCAAAGGCCCATCATGAGGACGATGACGCAGCACCCAACGACGAACCCCATGATTCGATGTGAGTGTTCCAGGAAGTAATCGAAGCGATTGTTCTGGAGTCCTTCGCGGACCCAGATTTTCCATACTTCCCAGGGATGCCGATAACCTTCTTTATCCACCATCCCGACGCCTTTCGTCGTGACCTCTGCACCCAGCGTCAAGAGTGGGAATGTGGCCAAAAGCGTAAACCAGGCCCAAAGATGCAACCAAACGGAGGGTGATGAGCACGCCTCAACTTGTCCCGAGGGAATGCGGGGGGAATATTCAACGTTATCTTGGAAGCCTGTATCCACAGTCACTCGTTATTTGGAGGACAGGTTTTTCACCTGTCCACTATCTCTGAGGGACAGGTGAAAAACCTGTCCTTGTCCTCCGGCTCGTATTTATTTACTTCGATTCTTCCGACTTAATTCCTGTATCCGCGTTGTCGGCAGCCGGAATCTCTTCCGTCGTCGCAGCGACAGCTTCTTTTTCGTTTTCGCTCAGGGCCGTCTCGTTCTCGCCGACGAAAGTAGTTTGGCCAATGTGGTCAGTGTCAACACTTTCGGCTTCTTCTCCGTAGACATACGGCCCACGATACACAACTGGCGGAACGTCAAAGTTGCCATGACCAGGAGGTGACGGTGCGGTCCATTCGAGGGAATTACTTCCCCACGGATTTCGGCTCGCCCGCTTGCCCCAGAAGAGGCTAATCAAGAAGTTGGCGACGAAGATAAATTGGACGGCCCCGAGAGCAAACGCGCTGATGCTGATGAACTGGTTGAGAGTCAATAGCGGCGCTTCAAAGGCGGTTTCGGTGATGTCCGGAATCCGGCGACGAAGTCCTGCTACGCCAAGAATGTGCATCGGGAAGAACGTCATGTTTGCGAGGATGAACGAGAGGGCAAAATGCCACTTGCCCCAATACTCGTTCATGCTGCGACCAAACATCTTGGGAAACCAGAAATAAATTCCCGCGAAGATGCCGAACAAGCTACTCGCAAACAACACATAGTGAATGTGCGCCACAATGAAATAGGTATCGTGGATGAAGATGTCGACGGGTGTGGCGGCCATGAAGATACCACTCAATCCCCCAATGATAAACATCCCCACAAATCCGAGGGCGAAGAGCATCGCCGAAGTATATTGAATATTTCCGTGCCAGATGGTTCCGAGCCAGTTGAATACTTTGATCGCAGATGGGAGAGCAATCATAATTGTCGCGATCATGAACCCAGTTCCGAGTCGTGGGTCCATCCCACTCTGGAACATGTGATGCCCCCACACAATGAATCCGAGCCCGGCGATACCCGCGATCGAGTAAATCATGGCCCGATAACCAAATAGTGGTCGTCTCGCGAACGTTGCTATTATGTCGGACACCATACCCATCGCAGGCAAGATCATGATGTAGACTGCCGGGTGGGAATAGAACCAAAACAGGTGTTGCCATAACAGCGGTTGTCCACCACCGACGGCGGTCATCCAGTTCCCGTAAGTTCCTCCAAACGGTGGCAAGAAGAACACCGTGTTGAATGTTTTATCGAGCAACTGCAAGAACAACGCCACTGTGAGAATCGGCAACGCAAACGCTTGTAAAATGGCCGTAATGAAGAGCGCCCAAATCGTCATCGGCATACGGTAAAAAGTCATGCCGGGCGCCCGCATGTTCACGATCGTCGTGACATAGTTCACGGATCCCATCATCGACGAGATTCCAACGAAGATCAACGCGAGCAACCAATAGATCTGTCCCATTCCCGAGTTCGGGGCTGCCGGTGATTGGACCCCTTGACCGGCTGGCATGGTGGTACTCGCTAACGTTGGATACGACGTCCAGCCACTCCCGGGGCCGGCTCCTTCGACAAAGAACGACATCATGACGAAGATGAAAGCCGGCCACATAAACCAGTAAGAGAGCATATTGAGTTTCGGGAACGCCATGTCGTCGGCGCCGATCATGAGCGGAATCAAATAGTTCCCGAACGCACCGACCAACATCGGAATGATCACAAAGAAAATCATCACCGACGCGTGCATGCTGAAGAGCATGTTGTAGAACTCGGACGGAATTCGTCGGGCGTTGTCAGTGAACCAGGACCCGAACCAAGGAGCCTCGGCGTGCGGCCATCCGATTTGGAAACGCACTGCCAAGGCCAGAAGTCCGCCGATGGCGAGGAAGATCAGCGACGAAAACAAGAACTGAATTCCAATGATCTTATGATCTTCGGAGAAGACATATTTCCGCAGGAAGCCAATGTCATGATGACCATGCTCGTGCGCATGCGAGTCCTGGGGTTTTGTGGTTGTTCCCGACGTCGTCGTTTCTGTGGCGTTCGTTTGTTCTGTGGGAGTCGTGCTCATGTACATTATCCTCGACTCAGTTTCGGGGCGTAGAAAGCCCCGCAGTCGTTCCGGTAGACAACAGAATCTCTAAAATAACACTCGCAATGAGAGTTTGGAAAAGCCTGAAGCGATTTTTCCGCTTCGCTCAATGTTTTTTGTTCGCTTCAGTGGCTTTCGGCTGCTTCGCAGCAAAAGCCACCTGCGTTAAGTTCCCTCGCTTGCGCTTCGGACTTGTGTCAAAACGCTCGTCGATACGAATGAGACCAACGACTACATGTCGCCTAAAAGTTTGCGAAATTGTTTCCGCCGGCTTAGCTCGTGCAAGTGTTTGGGCAGCAACAATTCTTGCTTGACTAACGACTTGAGTTCCCGTTGGACGGCTCGGGTTTCAAGGTTTTCGATGG
>CAYYUU010000442.1:0-6516 GCA_964474955.1 uncultured Alcaligenaceae bacterium
CCGATCCGGGGGCGCTCGTCGGGAAGGGCGACTCGCGCACGGCCACCGACGGAGAAGATGTCGCATTGAGCGCGTTCTTTAGCATGTGCAATGCCATCGAGGCCGGAAGATTTCCGCGACTCGACGACCGAAACGATTTATGGCAAATCTTGGTCGTGCTCACCCGACGAAAAGCCATCAGTTGGAAAAAATTCGAGAGCCGTGAAAAACGAGATTACCGACGCCTTCAACAACAATTCGTCTCCGCGGGAAGCGATTCCGTCTTGTCCAATCCCGTGTTCGAAGAACTCATCAGTGTCGAACCCAATCCCGCCTTCGCCGCCGAGATCGAAGAACAATTCCGTGTCCTTCTCGAAAAACTCCCAAAAGAGGACCTCCGTAGAATTGCCGAATTGAAGTTGCAAGGGTACAAGAACGCTGAGATTGCTCAAGAAATGAAGTGCGACGAAACAACCATCGAGAGAAAGTTGCAGATCATACGCAAATGTTGGGAACCCGAGTTGTCTTCGGTCCAGCCGCAGTAATCCCAAGCCCACTGTTTTCCTCATCCTGAAATTTTATTCGATTCTGTGCGGGGCTCTCGCTTCTCACGTCGAGTTACCCTTTGACCGCACGGAATACCTAGTTAAAAGCTCTCCAACGTTCTCCACAGACACGACCTCGCCCTTTTTGGTCAACGGGCCACAGGCTGCCCGGTCCCAGTGAGAGTTTTCGCCCTGTCCCTCAACATTGGCTTTCTTCCGCGAGGCACGTATGCGTCGGGGTATCGCTGTCCCTATTGTTCTTGTCCTTCCTGGACTTATTTACCTGCTGTCAGTCGTCCCCTTTGCTTTGGGACAACCTCTGCGTCCACTCACCAAACCAAAATTAACCAATAATCCGAGTTGGGACGTCATCGCGACGAGTCGGCGACCGTTGCTCTCGATCTTTAACGCGAAAGGCGGAGTGGCCCCACGGACTTATGACTATCAATTGTCACAAAATCCGATGTTTTCAGAAAACAAATCCCTGACTTTCTCCAAGATCAAAGAAACGAACAAGTACATTACAGAGATGCAAATCCCGAAGAAGAAAGCGTTGCAGGACGGTCAGTGGTATTGGCGGGTCCGCGCCGTCGACGCGAAGGGAAATAAAAGCCCTTGGGCGCGGACCCGCTTTTCTGTCGACACCAAAAACTCCAAATCGTTCATGAACCTCGTTCGTGTTCGACCCAAGAAAGTCATCGTCTCTTCGGGAAAAGCCGCAAGCAGCATCACCGATTGGAGCGACGAAGGACAGGCAACCTACTGGCTATCGGCACCGCTCGGACGGAACGCGAAACACTCAGTCACATTTGATTTTGGGAAACCGGTTGCGATCGCTCGATTCTGGATGCTGTCCAACCCGAACAGCCAACTTGGGCGGCTCACTGAGTTCGTCTGGCAACACAGCAACGACGGCCAGGCCTGGACATCGATTCCGGGAACGAGACGAAAAGACAACGACACGTTTCGCAACATCGTGGATATTAAAACTCCTGTAGAGGCTCGCTATTTTCGCCTTCTCATCACCGGTCACATCGGACTGCACGCTCAGCTCCATGCTGTGATTCCATACAAGCGCGGTAGGCCACCACTTCCGAAAGTACCACGAGTCGGTTATGTGTTGGTGATCGGCAACCAGCTCGACGGAGCAACGTACACAAAGCTCACCCACTTCCTCGAGAAGGGGAACAATTTCGGGCTCCAGACAGTTGTCGTCCCACACCACCAAGTTTCTCTCAAAATGGTCCGTCAGTTAACCCCACAACCCGTCGCGATTGTTTGTAGCGGCAGCAACGCGCAATATCAAAACATGCCGATGTTCGAGTTTTATGGCGAGTTCGAACTCATTCGGAACACGAGAATTCCTCTCCTCGGAATTTGTGCCGGGCATCAGTATCTATGTATGGCACACGGTATCACGTATGTTCGAAGTATGGGTTGGTTTAATGAATCCGCTCAATTGCGATATCAGGGAAAAGAAATCCCACCTATCCATATCATCAAGGATTTTCGCACACATCCCATCTTCAAAGATATCCCATCCCCATTCCTGGCCACCCAAGTCCATAGTTGGGCGGTGAGTTCGGTCTCCCTGCCTACAGAGTATGTGGTGACATCACGCTCCAAATATATCGAGACTCTGCAAAGCAAATCCCGCCTGATATTCGGAGCACAATTCCACGGCGAAGTCACCGAACCGTTCAACAAGGGCGGCCCCTACATCACGAACTTCTTATGGCTTGCCTTGAAACATAAATAGTTTATCTCGACCTCTGGCAAAGCCGTACGTACAACCAACGTCACTTTGTGCTTGGGACGGTGTCCCAAGTACAAAATGTGCTGTTCCATTCACTGACGTGAATAAAGACGCACCGGGAAGAAGTTCTCGAAACAGCCTCTCCAGACTTCCTGAGTGTTGCCCGAACTCAGTGCCGAAGCCTACTCCTGCGGGAATGTGCCGCAATTGCCCCACAGGAACTCGTTTCGAAAGCGCCCTCACCCGACCACTCGAACTGGAAAGCGAGAAAGAATGGCCGATATCAAAGCCCCCTTTCGTGATCTACCGCTCAAAGACACGTTTTTAATCAACGACATCTGTGATCTGTTCGAAAAAGCCTGGCAGAAGTTTATCCAGGACAACACGCCCAACGAACGGCCGCAGTTGAAAGCTTTTTTGGCGGATTCTGATACGGAACATTTCGAGCAACGAAGAAAAGCGCTCGCCTCGCTCTTTCTGAATCTGTTGCCACTGGACGTCCGTTATCGGCGCAAACTCGGAGAACATCCTAGCCGGGAAGAATACGTCGAGAGGTTCCCAGAGTATGAGAAAATCGCGAAAGAGGTCGCGGATCCCGATTGGGTAAAAAAGACACTGACGAACATTATCGACCAAAGCCAAGATCCGGAGGCCACGATCGACGACCCGTCAACTCCCTCCCACCTGGGGGACATTTCGGGGAAGCATACCATGTCCGATTTTCCCATCCAGTTCGGAGAGTACATTCTGCTCGACTTTATCGACTCGGCTGGGCAGGGAGTGGTCTACAGGGCGCAAGCGGCCGCAGGCAGTGATGGCTTCATCGTCGCCCTCAAGCGTATTAAAACTGGGGTTCTTGCTTCCGCAGATGAAATCCAAAGATTCCAACTGGAGGCCAACGCCTTAATCAAATTGAAACATGACAACATTATCCGAATCGGTCATGTTGGAGAGTACGAAGGGCAGTATTACTTCACGATGGACCTAATTTCTAAAGGGAACTTAGGAAAGCGGTTGAAGGACTTCCAAGGTGATCTGAAAAAAATTGTGCTGTTCATCGCCAAGGCCGCCCGGGCAATTCACCACGCGCACCAACGCGGCATATTGCACAGGGATCTCAAACCGGGGAACATCCTACTCAACGATAAGGACGAACCAGTCGTCATCGATTTCGGATTGGCCAAGCCGCTGCATGGGACATCGAACGAAAAACAAGTGATCTGCGGAACGATTAATTACATGCCACCGGAGCAGGCCGAGGCCGAGAAAAATATTACGACAGCAGTCGACATCTACAGCCTTGGAGCGGTCCTCTTTTATTGTCTGGCGAACCGTCCACCTTACCAGGCCAAAGACTTCAAACAATACCTTCACCAACTCCAGAATTACCCCGTCCCTAAACCATCAAAATTCAATCCGGATATCCCCAAACCTTTAGAAGCCATCTGCATGAAATGCCTCCAGAAGGCTCCCGAAGATCGTTATGAGGACGCCGAGGACCTTGCCAAGGACCTGGAGAACTGGACAAAGGGAGAGCGAGTCAGCGTCTGGCCCGAACCAATGTGGGTGGGAGCATTCCGTTGGGCTCGGAAGCACCCCACCATCGCGGCGCTAACAACCTTCCTCGTATTGGCTCTCGGGATTGGCACCGGGTTGATTTGGTCCTCGGCCCTCGAAAACAAACGATTGGCTGATCGAGCCCATCGCGAAGCGGCCGCCAAAGGCCGGGCGTTGGAGAAGGAAAAACTGGAACGAATAGCGAAAGAGAAAGCTCTCAACCAGGCGAAATGGATGCAATACCTCTCAGGAGTCGAACTCGCTTACAGAGAATTGCTCCACGGTAACGAACGGTCTGCGCAGCGGTATTTGCAAACTTGCCAGAAAGATTTTCGCCATTGGGAACATCGATATCTTGCTCGACTCTATCACCGAATCAAACCCAAAGTCCTCAATCACGAGGACCTTGTTTGGGAACTCTCCCTGAATCCCGAAAACAAAAATCAACTCGCGACGGCGTCTGCCAATGGAACATTAACTATCTGGGATGTACAGAACCGGAAGCCGCTCTTCCAAAAAAAGAGCGCTCACGATGGGACCATCTGGGAGATCGAATGGAGTCGAAAAGGAAACTGGATCGCGACCGTTGGCAGCGACAAAAAACTAAAGATCTGGGATGCCAACACAGGGATTCTGGCAAAAGTTCTTGAGAGGAAAGATAACAAAACGGCCGAACCGTGGACAGTCAAATTTAGCCCAGACAACAAATCGTTATTGACTGGTTGGCAAGATAATCAAGTAATAATCTATTCGTTCGAAGCGAAAAAGGACTTGCATCTAACCAAGAATAAAGTTCTCAAGCATGAGTTCAGTCTGTGGGTCATGGAGTATAGTCCGAACGGAGAGTATCTCGCGACCGCTAGCGGTCCGTTTCAAACTGACGAGAAGAAATCAGGAGAACTGCGCATTTATGATGCGGCCACATTTGAGCTTCTTCACAAATTCTCCGACCACCACGATGCGTGCACATCGTTGGCGTTTTCCTCGGACACTCAATGGCTCGTTTCTACCGGTTACGACAAAGCCATCAACATCTATCGAAACATAAATGGGAAGGGATTCGTCAAACAAGGCAAGTCTCTCAGCGGTCATACCGATCCTCGGATCATCAGCTCTTTATTCAGTCCCGGCGACCGTTACTTTGTCACGGGAAGCTGGGATAAAACGGTGAAATTGTGGAACGTCAACAACAGACAAATCGTGCGCCAATTCTCCGGGCACAAAGGTCCAGTCTCTGGGTTAGCGTTTTCTGCCGACGGAAGATTCTTCTACACAACCAGCGGACGGCTTGGAAAATTTGGGACAGTCCACATTTGGGATTGGAACATTCAACGTCATGAGTATCGGTTTATCCAAGCTCACAAAAGTGAGGTCCGTCGCGTCACTTTCTCACCTCACTCAACTCTTTTGGCCTCCGCCGGTGTTGACGGAACGATTCGGGTCTGGGACTACATTCGCGCTGGAAAACCAACAATATTCATCACGAACCCAGGAACCCCAAGTCCCGTTCAAGACATCGCGTTTCATCCCAAGGACAATCGATATCTCGTGAGTGGTCACGAAGATGGTCAAGTCAGGTTGTGGAACGTCAAAGATGGTCGACTCGTGAAAACGTTCTCCAAGCCCGGCCTCTCCGCTTTGAGTGTTTGTTTTTCCCACGATGGAAACCACCTCGCCGCTGGGTTTGGAAAGAGGGGTTCTGTCCGAAAAAAAGCAAAGCGAAGAGGAGAAGTGGTTCTCTGGAACTTCGATTCGCGAAAACCTGTATTCCAGAAGACGACTCCGGAAGGGGTGTTTGCCGTGGCGTTCGCACCTGACGGAAACACGCTCAGGGCCGGGAGTGGTGTTGTGGGAAGGAGAGATTGGATCAAAGGAACGGTCCACACTTGGAACACTGAAACCGGGCAGGCTCTGCCGGATCTTCCAACCGAACAGGAAAGCAAAGTCGAATGTGTGCGTCATGGCCCGAACGGACGCTGGTTGGCTGTTGCGAGTTCGGATTCGGAGCGAACAATTGAGCTTTGGGATCTCAAGGGCGAAAAAACCAGCCAGATTTTGGATGGTCATACCGCCGACGTCTTCGACCTTGCCTTCAGTCCTGACGGAAAACGTCTGGCGTCGGCAAGCCTCGACAACACAGTCCGATTGTGGGACGTCTCGCGCGCCGACGCTGTCCTGACTCTCGAAGTCGGCCATCAATGTAAAAGCGTCTCATTTAGTCCAGACGGTCGTTACCTTGCTGTGGGACTTGTTGATGGTTCCGTACGGTTATACGATAGCGGACCCAGTTCTCAGAAATGATCTCCGAACAAAACATGTTTCTATGTTCCGTCCGAGTGTCCTGACTTGAGGACACGTAATCGGACCGCACCAACAAAACACCAATTAAGCAAACACAGCCCGAGATAGGATGCGATGTTAATATTACTGTCTAACTTCAAGTAGGATCATCATGGCTGAAAACGAAAGCAAACAACCACACTTCCTCTCGTTTCTCTGGAAGAACCCGATGGTGGTCTGGTTGCTCAAGTATCCGACGTTGCAAATCTTGATTGCCATCGTACTTGCAATCGAGATGGCTCTTGCTGTCCCACACTTTGCCGACAAGTTAGAGATCGGTGGTGAGATATTTCTTCGATTACTCAAGCGGTAGAAATTCCTACTCAGCAAGCCCATGAG
>CAYYUU010000443.1:0-6514 GCA_964474955.1 uncultured Alcaligenaceae bacterium
GGCAAATCCGTCGGCGATGGATAATATCCCACTTGCAATAACGCCTCGGCAGCCTTCCCGTCCTTCTGATAGTCACGCAAATGTTTTTCGTAAAGCTGGCGGAGAATCTGCTTTTCGGCTGGAGCCGGTTCGCGGGAGAGCGCCTTGCGGTAGGCGTACGCTAACCGTGAGCCAAAATCGTTTCCGCCATTTCGCATGACCTTGGCCGCGAAGACGCGTGCCGCTTCCACGTACGTGGGGTCGTTGAGTAACACGAGGGCTTGTTGAGGAGTGTTCGAGCGAGGACGCTGGGCCGTACATTCTTCCCGAGTTGGTGCGTCGAACGCCAACAAACTCGGGTGCAAAAACGTTCGTTGCCAGTACGTGTAGAGACCTCGACGGTACTGATCTTCGTTCTTGTCGGGCGTGTATCGACGACGCGGAAAGTTCAGGTGTTGCCAGTAGCCAGCCGGTTGGTACGGCTTCACGCTCGGGCCGCCGATTTTCTTGGACAACAAGCCACTGATTGACAGTGCGTTGTCACGGACCATCTCGGCGTCGAGGCGAAAGCGTGCTTGTCGGGCGAACAACTGGTTATACGGATCACGCTTGCGCAGCTCGGGGCGGGCGACCGAAGTTTGGCGATACGTGTTCGACGTGACCATCAACTTGATCATGTGCCGCGTGTTCCAGCCACTCTTGCGGAACTCCGTGGCGAGCCAATCCAGAAGCGCCGGATGCGTTGGCCATGTCCCCTGACCTCCGAAATCATCGATGGATTTGACGATGCCTTGTCCGTAGAACAGCATCCACAAACGGTTTACGAACACGCGAGCCGTCAGCGGATTGTCTTGTGCGACCATCCAATTGGCCAGGTCGAGTCGAGTCAACCGCTCTTTCTTCTTCGGTCCGGGCAAGATCGATTCGGGCACCGCCGGTTTGACGATTTCTCCGGAGTCATCGAGCCAATTCCCACGCGGCAAGATGCGAATCGTGCGAGGCCGCTGGGACATGCTCACGAGCGTTTGCGGGATGTCGTTTTCCAAAGCCTTCTTTTCTCGCTCGAGCTTGTTGAGCTTCTGCTGTTCGGTCTTCACCAGCGGAGAGGTGCTGCGGAAGTGGTTCGCCACCAGCTTCTTTTGATTCCCATTTCGTCGCTTCTCCGGAAGTTTCAAAATCGCGACGAGTTTGCGAGGCACACCCCTGTACTTCTTGGCTTTGACGTTCGCTTCCCATTCTTTTTGTGCCGCTCGCAGTTGCGTTCCTTTTGCCGCGATTTGTTTTCGGGCGTCGGAAATTTGTTTTGCGAGAGCCTCCAACTTTTTGGATTGCTCCGGGGTGGGCATTTGAGTTTGCGGTTGCTTCCCGACGGCTCGTTCGCTGAGGTCGGCAAAGAACGCGGCGAACTGATAGAACTCCTTCGTCGAGATCGGATCGAATTTATGGTCGTGGCACTCCGCACATCCAAGCGTCACGCCCAAAAAGATCACGCCGGTATTCCGCACCCGGTCGGCGGCATACTTGGCCGTGTATTCTTTCGGTTGCGAGCCACCTTCTTGCGTCGTCTGCAACAACCGATTGAATCCGGAAGCGATCCACTGTTGTTTCGTCCGGTTCGGCAACAAGTCCCCTGCGAGTTGCTCGATGACGAACTGGTCATATCGTTTGTTCTTGTTGAAAGCCTTGATGACATAATCCCGATACAAGGCGATGTCTCGATGGTTATCGCTGTGGTATCCGCCAGTGTCAGCGTATCGCACGACGTCGAGCCAATACATCGCCATCCGTTCGCCGTGGTGGGGCGAGTTCAACAAACTGTCGACAAGGTTTTCGTAGGCGTTGGGCGATTTGTCCGCCAAGAATTCGTCGACTTGTTTGGGAGTCGGCGGGAGTCCGGTCAAGTCAAAGGAGAGGCGACGAATGAGCGTCTTCCGGTCTGCCTGCGGCGACGGCTTGATGCCCTCCTTGTCCAGCCGAGTGAGAATGAAACGATCGATGGGGTTGCGGATCCATTTTTCGTTGCTGACTTTCGGCAGGGGCGGTTTCTTCTCGGCGATGAAAGACCAATGCCCCTGATACTGGCCACCTTGCGCGACCCACCGGCGGAGTAGATCGATTTCGGCCTTCGTCAGTTGCTTGTTACTTTTCGCCGGAGGCATCCGACGAGACGCACGCTTCGACGTGATGCGAAATATTAGTTCGCTCTTTTCCGGATGTTTCGGCACGATGATCTTGTAGCCACCGAGATCTTCGTAGAGCCCATCGGCCTGGTCGAGGCGTAGGTCGCCTTTTCGCAATTTGTTGTCTGGGCCGTGACACGCGAAGCACTTATTCGACAGAATTGGTCGAATGTCACGATTGAATTCGATCTTTTGTTCTTCGGCAGTTGTCCCGTGATTCCACACGCTCACGAGAAAGACGGCGAAGGCAAACGAAAAGGTTTGTCGACGCAACATGGAGAGTCTCCAACGATGTTTTGCAGGATTGATAGACGCTATGAAGTCGGTAGGTTGCATTCGGAATGTCAGTTCTTTCACAATACTCGGAGAATGGAGCTATCTCAAGGGGTTGTGTGATGGCGTCGGGTGAGTTGGCGAACGACGGGTAAGGTTCTCAGACGTGAGAGCCCAAAGAAAAAACGCCCCGATTTCGTGATTGGGGCGTTTGGCAAGTCTTCAAGAACGGGAACTTTGATTCTTCCTTCTTGATTATCTTCTTAGTTCGGAGACTTTTTTCTTCACTACGACTTCTTTCGTTTCTGCGAAATACCCGTTGAAGGCGAACAGCAACGAAACGATGTAAGCCAGAACCGCCAGAGCCACTACGAAATCGATGGCGTCGGCATTCTTTCGTTTTTTCTTCTTCTTTTTCTTCTTTACTGGTGGAAGATCATCGTAATCGCGTTCATCATCGCGTGGTCGCCGACGGGCACCTCGTTCGGGTCGTCGTTCGGGTCGGTCGTCGGGTTCCTGGATGTCGGAGGCTGGACCACGACGCCCCGGTTCGCGAGTAACTTTCTCTTCTCTGGGTGGTGGACTCGGCGGAGTTGGTGGGACCTTCTCCTCGGGCACTGGAACAGGAACCGCAGCACCACACTTGGGGCACTTGATCTTTTTCCCAGCCAAAGCCGGATTACTGGTTTGTATATTCGCCTTGCACCTGGGGCACTGGAACTTAATGGCTGCCATGTCGGACGTCCCGTCTTTGAGGAAGGAGAAGTTCTCCGGATATTCGTTGAGTGGGTCTGCTCACGCCAACCGGCGCGTAACCTTGGCCGTTGGTGCTTTGCCAATCGTTACCGCCTTCTCCGTCGTGGCGGTTCGTCTTCGTCGTCGAAATCGTCGTCACGCGGTCGCCGTCGTCGAGGCGGTTCGTCCTCGTCTTGTTCTGGCCGCGGACGACGTCTAGGCCGGTCGTCCTCTTCCTCCGGTTCTTCGCGTGGTCGCCGACGTGGTCGGGGGGGAGGTGCCTCTTCTTCGTCGCGAGGTTGGCGGCGAGATCGCGGAGCGTCGTCGGCCTCGTCTTCGTCGCGACGTCGCCGCCGTGGCCGATCGTCTTCCTCATCCATGTCCTCCTCGTCGCGTCGTCTAGGCCGGTCGTCTTCTTCGTCCGGGTCTTTCGGCGTGACGAAGAAGGAAATGATCCCCGCGATGAAGTTCATGCCCATGATTCCCGCGAGCACACCGAAGCCAGCGGAAAGGTCCAGATCTCCCCCGTGCTTTTTCAAATCGGCTCCCAGGGAGAGCCACGGGTAGAACAACACCGGTGGACCGATGGTCGAAACGAGCAGGACAACGCCGCCCGCCAAGCCTCGTCCGAGAAACACAAACGCAATGCCCAGGATGGTGAGCGGCGTCACCGCGAACAGAAAATAGGGAATCGCTTGGTCTCGCGCCCATTGCCTCTGGAGGGACACCCTCAAATCCTTGTCGATCAGGTTGTTCTGAAGGGCTATGTTAACATTTTCTTTGGTCTTCGGTTCCTGATTCACTTGGTACTTCAATACCCCGATGAGCAACGTCACCGCGCACGTCAAGCAGCCCAGGATGGCCACGATAACTTTTATCGCCGTTTGCATTGGTGTCCTCGGGGAAAGTGGCTGACCAACAAGCCGGTTCGGGATTCGATGTGGGGGTTTCAAGGAGCGGACGGTCGGGTGGAAGGATGGTCTCGCCCCACAACGCTCCAAACTACCATACGAAATTACTTTATCAAGCGGAGGACCAATTCGCCAATTCCGCCACACAAGAAAGTGAAAACCGCAGTAACTTCGCACAAAGTCACCGCGATCGACAAGACCGATTCTGCCCGACAACTCCTTTGCATCCCACACAAGTCATGCGATAATCACATATCCCACAAACAGAGATTCTCGTTTCGGATCGAGAACTCATTCGGACAGTCTTCCTGAGGATGGCCGCGAAAATCCGTTCCGTTTGTTTGACCGTGGGACGGGTTTATAACCTGTCCAAAAAAATAAAGGACAGGTTATAAACCTGTCCTACGAACTACCTCAAATCGAAAACTCGGGGACTTTTTTCGATGCGATCCTTGGTCACTGACAATGGCTTGTCAGTATTTTTTGGACCTCCATACCTTCCTCGCAAATTGCATTGGGAGCAACGGCATGTTTGATTCTTTGTCGCGAAGAGATTTTATCAAAACCACCTCCAGCTTGACGGCATCGGTGTCGTTGGCCGGCGCCGTCTGGTCCGACGAGCGGGCACCCGGACAGCCGGCACGTCACGACCGCATCCGTCTTGGCGTCGTCGGCGTCGCCGGTCGTGGTGGTGCGAACCTCAACGGAGTCGCCCACGAAGAGATCGTGGCGTTGTGCGACGTCGACACGAACCGTGCGGCGGCCGCGCGACGGCGATTCCCACGTGCGGGCTTTTACGAAGACTACCGCCGGATGCTCGACCGCCAACGCGACATCGACGCCGTCGTCGTGAGCACACCCGACCACACCCACGCCGTCGTCGGTGTCGCGGCCATGCTCGCCGGAAAGCACGTCTATTGCGAAAAACCTTTGGCCCACTCGGTGCACGAAGTTCGCCGCATGATGGAAGTCGCCAAACAACAGAACGTCAAGACCCAGATGGGCACCCAGATTCACGCCGGCAACAACTATCGCCGCGTCGTCGAGATCATCCAGTCGGGAGCCATCGGGAACGTCACCCGCGTTCACGTCTGGTGCAACAAACGCCCCAGCGCCGGACAACGAGCCCAGGGAATGCCGAACCCGCCAGCGGGGTTGAATTATGATCTCTGGCTCGGACCGGCACCACAACGCCCCTATCATCGATCGCACTTGCACTTCAGTTGGCGCTGGTGGTGGGACTTCGGCGGCGGCGTGTTGGCCGACATGGCGTGCCACTATATGGACCTGCCGCACTGGGCTCTGGAACTTCGCAACCCAGCGTCGGTCCAGGCCACCGGGCGAAAGGCTTACCGAGGCGACAACGATGTCCCGAGCGTCATGCAGGTCGACTATCGCTATCCCGCCCGAGGGACGAAACCGGCCGTCCACTTGACGTGGTATCACGGCGTCGATAATCCTTCGATTGGCCAGCGAGCCGAGAACCACGGGTTCCGCAACGGCGTATTGTTTGAAGGCACGCAGGGCCAGCTGATCGCCGACTATGGCCGATATCGATTGTTGCCCGCGAATCGTTTCGAAAACTTCGAGGCGCCGCGTCAGACGATCCCGAACTCCATCGGCCACCATCGCGAATGGCTCCATGCCATCCGGATGAACGGCACCACGACTTGTAACTTCGATTACAGCGGGTCGTTGGCGGTTGCTGTGTTATTGGGGAACGTTGCCTACCGCTTCGGCCAACAGATCGAATGGGACGAAGCGCGAGGCCGCATCACCAACACCCGACAGGCCGACCAATATCTTCAGCGTGAATATCGACGCGGTTGGTCTTTGTCGTAATGCTTGTTGGAAGAGATGGGAAGCGGGATGGAGTCGGGGTTACTTGGTTTTGAGCCACTCGAAACGCGAAATACATACGTGTCCGGTTTCGTGCTCAGCACGCTAGAGCCGTGCGGCCTGCATTGCGTGGCAGAGCCACGCAACGAGAACAGAATCCGATCTTGTTCCATGGCTCTGCCGTGCTTGAGAGAACCATAGAAAAAACACAAAAAACATCGCTTCAGGCATTCCAAATTCACTCATAATTGAGGTGCAAAACAAATATGACTTCGTGGAGATTGTTGGCTCGCCTATCGGCGCGAGTGTTATTCGCAGTATGGCTATGCGGAACCCTCCCGTTTGCCTCTGGAAAAGAGAACGCCAAGGCAAACAAAGAATCGGAAAAACGAATCCGCCAAGACGTGAGCTACCTCGCGTCGAAGAAGTTGGAAGGTCGAGGGACCGAGACCAAAGGGCTCGAACTCGCCGCCGAATACATCGCCAAACAATTCAAACAAGCCGGGCTCAAGCCGGGCAACAAGGCGAGCTACTTCCAACCTTTCGAGATCGCCCCTTCGACCCTGGAGAAGGGAAGCCAGTGTCTTCTCAAAGGTC
>CAYYUU010000444.1:0-6510 GCA_964474955.1 uncultured Alcaligenaceae bacterium
GATTTTTTATCTCTACGAAGACGACAAACGAGCAAGTGAGATTCCTTCGGCAGCTCCGGTGCGCCGGCAGAAGGTGTATTTGGGAGAGATGAAATAAAGGGTGGAAAGTTGTTTTTCGCTCCGCGAAAAGTTTTTGTCTGTTGTACTTGGGAGTGTTTCGCGGAGGTAGCGTTTTACAAAACGGAAGGAGTCTGGGTTCAAAGTATGGCATTCTCCCCAGATGGCAAATTGCTTGGGACCGGGAACAACGGTACCACAACACTCGTTTGGGACATCTCCAAGCTGCTTGCGCTTGAAAACCCACTTCACGAAAAAGGACGTTCCGAAATGCTGGGCCGAACTGGCGAATAAAGATGCCAAGACGGCCTACAAAGCCGTTCTTCGACAAAGGGTCGCAAAGAAACATCACCGTTGGAATCGGGGGCTCCGCATAGGAAAGATTCTGAGCACGACCCGAGAAACTTCCCCTTTCTCTTTCGAAGAACTCCGAAGCGTTCGGGCCGTTGAGATATTGGAACGGATCGAGACGCCGGAGGCGAAACGCGTGTTGGCTCGGCTCGCGAAGGGATTGCCGACGGCGGTGCTGACGCAAGAAGCGAAGGCGTCTTGCCGTCGGTTGGCAACACATAGCATGAAGTGAGCGGACGGACTCGGGGTAAACCGGATAAACACACCGACAACCAACTCCTCAACACTTCGCATTTCCTCAAAGTTGCCTCAGCGGTATAATTCACTGTTGAATGTTTTGCCCATCTTCTCGCATCAGCACCATACGAACCCCACATCTCGAGTTGGTTGCGAATAATGCGGCTCGATAGGAGCCTTAATTTTTTCAGTAGATCAAGCAACGATATGAGGAAACCAAGGAGGCATGAGCCATGACCACCACCGTTGCTCCCATGACCGGGCGTCATTGTATTCAAGGAAAATGGCTGTCCCCGAAGGGACAATCGTTCGAAAGTCGTAGTCCTGCAAACACAGAAGAAGTCATCGGTGTCTTCCCCGCGGCGACCGAAGGCGAGGCCAAACAAGCCGTCGAGGCAGCTCGCCGCGCGTTCCCCGAGTGGAAGCGGATGAGCCGAGTCGTTCGCGCCGAGTACTTCGACAACTTGGCTCAACTCGTCAAACGCGATACCGACGTGTTGGCCGAATTGATGGCCCGCGAGTGCGGAAAGGTTGTCACCGAATGCCGCGCCGAAGTCATCGAAGGTCTGCACATGATCCAATACGTCTTCGGCACCGGACGGATGCCGATGGGCGAGGTAATCGCTTCGGAGATCCCCGAGAAAGATGCATTCATGCGTCGCAAACCTTGGGGCGTTGTGGCCGTCATCACCCCCTGGAACTTTCCGTTCGCCGTTCCGCTCTGGATGCTCGGGCCGAGTCTCGTCGAAGGAAACACCGCGGTCTTCAAACCGTCCGAAGATACTCCTGCGGTCGGCCAGAAAATGATGGAGTTGTTCGAGGAAGCGGGCTTTCCTCCCGGAGTGATTAACCTCGTTCATGGCGACCACGTGGCCGGCGAAGCTCTCGTGCGTGATCCCGAAGTCAACGTCATCCTCTTTACCGGGAGCTACGACGTTGGCCACAAGATCCAAAAAATGTCCGCCGATCATTTCGATCGAATCGTTGCCGCGGAAATGGGCAGCAAGAGCGCCGTCATAGTTTGCGAAGACGCCCGACTCGATCTCGCCGTGAGTTCCGGACTCATCAGCGGATTCAAGACGAGCGGCCAACGTTGCGTCTCGGCGGGACGAATTATCGTCCACGAAAAAATTATTGATGCCTATGCCGAAAAGTTCGTCGAGATGGCCAAGCGTATCCGCATTGGTAATCCGCTCGACGCGAACAACTTTACCGGCCCGGTCATACATCAACAATCGATGGAGAAGATTGAATACTATAACGACCTCGCCAAGAAAGAAGGAGCCACGGTTCTGCTCGATGGTGGTCGACTCACGGACGGCGAACATGCCAAGGGATGTTATATGTCGCCGTTCGTCTATCGGATCGAACATAACCCGCAGACACGATGTATCCGCGAAGAAGTATTTGGTCCGCACGTTGCGTTGATTCCATTCATAGATAATGAACACGGCGCGGATATTTATAACGCCACCGACTTTGGATTTTCCATGGGCGTCGTCACTGAGAGTTATCGCAACATGCGCTACTTCCGTGATGAGTGTGAATATGGAATGGGTTATGCGAATCTTCCGTGCATAGGAGCCGAGGTACATTTGCCATTCGGTGGCGTGAAGAAAAGCGGCAACGGCCATCCGTCCGCGGCTGGACTGATCGAAGCCGTCACGCACAAGACCGCGTGGACTGTGAATCATGGAACCGAAGTCAAGATGGCCCAAGGATTGACGACGGATCTTTAATGGATGGTGCAGATTCCCCACGCCGATGAACGCGAAATTTATTGCTGTCCAGTTTGTTGTTTTCTTTTGAGTGTCGCCTTTGGTTTTTCTGAGGAGGCACACTCGGAACGGAAAAGCAATCGGTTTCACCAAACCAGATATCTTTTTATTTCCCCTTTCCGGTGTGCCGTTCGCTCTTCTGGTAACGGCACATGGGGAACGGGAAATAAATGTCTGTCCGGTTTTTCAAAGTCCCTCAAGAAACCGGACAGACATTTATTTCGTGTTCCGAGTGTGCCTACTACTTCTGGTTACGACACACGGAGTGTGCCTACTACTTTACCCACCCAGTCATCATGAGGATGAGGGGCTGTTGTTCTCTGTCCCTTCGACAAGGAGGCCTCCATATATATGGCTAGTATCATGACTGCTCCGAGTAATTCGAAATTCACCGATTGGCAATACGCAGACGTGCCCGTACCGAACATCAAGACAGAATTACCCGGACCGAGGGCCCGAGATTTGTTAGCCCGGGACGAAAAATACACGTCACCATCGTACACTCGTGTTTATCCATTGGTGTGCGAACGCGGAAGTGGTGCCGTTATCGAAGACGTCGATGGGAATTTATATCTCGACTTCACAGCAGGGATTGCCGTCACTGCGACAGGCCACTGTCACCCGGAAGTCGTGGCCGCGATTCAGGACCAGTCCAGCAAGCTGCTGCATATGTCCGGAACGGATTTTTATTATCAGCCCCAAATTGAACTGGCCGAGCGACTCGCGAAGGCCGCTCCGGGTGACTCTCCCAAGCGAGTGTTCTTCACCAACAGTGGCGCCGAATCGATTGAGGCCGCGCTAAAACTCGCGAGGCATCATACAGGCCGAAGCCGGGTCGTCGCGTTCTTTGGTGCCTTCCACGGTCGGACGTATGGAGCAATGTCTCTTTCGGGATCCAAGCTCATCCACCGTCGGGGGTTTGCTCCGCTCGTGCCTGAAATTCACCACGTCCCGTTTCCGCGTGGTTGTCAGGAATGTGCGGTCGGCGGTTGCGTGTGCGTTCAACAAATCGAGAAAACGCTATTCAAGCACACTGCCCCGCCCGACGAAGTCGCCGCCATTTTTGTCGAGGCCATTCAGGGTGAAGGAGGTTATCACGTTTCACCTCCAGGCTTTTTGGCGGCAGTCCGGGAGTTGTGCGATCGACATGGAATCTTGATGGTCGTCGACGAAGTGCAATCCGGGATGGGACGCACAGGAAAACTCTTCGCCGTGGAACATTGGAACGTCGTCCCCGACATCATTTGTCTGGCAAAAGGGATTGCGAGCGGAATGCCACTGGGAGCAACCATCGCCAGCGAAACGATCATGAACTGGCCACCCGGAAGCCACGCGAGTACTTTTGGCGGCAATCCGGTGAGTTGTCGTGCGGCGAGTGTTACTCTCGATTTACTCGAACGGGAATACACGGCGAATGCCGCACAACGCGGTCAACAGTTGAAGGCCGGACTCAAAGAACTCCGCCAACGCCAGAAGATTCTCGGTGACGTTCGCGGACTCGGTTTGATGTTGGCGGTGGACATCGTACGTCCGGGGAGCAACGAATTCGATCCCAAGAAACGGGATGCCATCGTCGACGCGGCGTTCCGAGAAGGTTTGCTTCTACTTGGATGTGGAGAATCCGCGATCCGATTCTGTCCGCCGTTGTGTATTGACGCGGAACAAGTCCAGGCGGCTCTGGAGATCTTTGAAAAGGTACTCTCTGGCCGATGAGTCGCGCGTGGTTGTCGGAGAAGCAAGTGTCGTGTTTTGATTCTTATGAGATAGTTGCTTTTCGCGGAGCGAAAAGCAACTTTCGATTACTTCAGCTCGGAGAATGTCTCCAACGCCGACAGAGCCTCATTCCACATCTCGTCGAGTTCGACATCATTTGGCGAGGGAGACTTGACGAACGAATCGAGCTTGGCGTGGATTTTTTGCAACGTGCTGTATCCAGCCGGAGGAAGTCCGATCGAGTCCATGTCCTCAAGCAGTTCTCCGAGTTTGACGGCGAGAACGCCGAGTATTCGCAATCGTTGGTCGTCTGGCGTTTGTTTCAGTCGCTCCAAGAGTTCTTTCGCTCGACGGCGATAGGCTAACAGTTCAGTGGCCTCCAGTCGATCAAGTTGCACTTGCGTGGAGTCACTTCTGTTGGAGATCGGTTGCTTAGTTCGCGGAGACTTCTTCCGTTCTCGTTTATCAGCGAGGGAATTTTGTTTTCGAAACTTGCCCCTTGGCTGTTTGTCGGGGGCCGCCTTTTCTTGAGGTTCGTAACGTTTCATGACTCGACCAGACTCGTCTCGAGTGTTCTCTGGGGAGGATGCCTTCGGTACTTCCTGCGGTGCTTGGCTTCTATCATCGCCCTTCATCTTGTCGAGAATCTTCTTACCGAGCATCGTTTTTTTTGCTCGCGGACGAGACATCATGTTGCCGTTGTCTTTGATCGGTTCGGCTTCGAGAGGGATAGCTCCTAAAATTTCGGGAGCCGAGTGTGCCACCGAATCTCCAGCGGCAAACATCGCCCCCAACCCTTCTGGCACCCTTCTTCCACGCAATCCACTTGTCGATTCCAGCGCTTGTACAACTTGATGTTGCCGTCCACCTTCGTTGACGCTCTCGATCCGATCCACCGCCACAAACGCAGTAAATCGACACAGCACCTTGTAACGAAGCGAGGTCTCCAAAATCAAATGCTCAATGTCATTTCGATCACGAACGCGAGTAACGAACTGATCTTCGAGTTCTCGGATTCGTTCGCGTGCCCACACAACAGAGGCAGCGGGATGATGACTCAAACGCCCGTGAACGATGTCGTGATATGGTTGGCCAGCTTCGTCGATGGCCTCGATTATCGCCCGTCCTTCGGGTGCTCCTTGATATCGGCCAGAGATCACCAACGGCACGCCCGTGAAGAGATCTTGTTTGCGAGATGGGACCGTGCATCCTTCGATAACTTGCAGTCCGTCGAACTTTACCTCGACGTTCGAAAGGAATGGAGTTCCGATTCTCCGGTGAACCTTATACATGACTTGGTCGAGCCGGTTCTCGGATTCGACGAGATCGCAACTTCCTCCGCCGAGCGCGGCGAGTCGTTTCAAGAATCCTTCGTTGACGGCGTGGTCGATTCCCAACGTAAAAATGCGGACGCCTTCGAGTCGCGGCGAGAGCGCCGAAAGGATTTGATCTTCGTTGCCGACTTGTCCATCGGTGATCAAGACCAAGATGCGGTCGCGTTCTCCTTTGAGCCGGTCGACGGCTTCACATAGCGGACTCGCCATTTGCGTTCCGCCGCGAGACTCGATCTTGAACAAGTGCTCGATGGCCAAATGTCGATTCCGGTTGGTGGCGTCGACGAGTTCCAAACGCGGGAACGAAGGAACCCATTCCAATTGATCGTCGAATGCATAAACCGCAAAGCGGTCTCGATCCGTCAGTGTATCGACCATGTGAGCAACGGCGCGTCTCGCAGCGACCATCTTCCAACCGGCCATGCTTCCCGAACGGTCCAACACAAACACAATCTCGCGGGCCTTCACCACCGCAGACTGTTGGACGGGAGGCAACACCGTGAGTTGAAATGTCCCTTGTTGCGAGCCATCGGTGTCGGGAAATAAAGCCAACGAGGTTTGGACGGCGTCGCGTCCAACGCGATAGCGAAGGACAAAGTCGCGATCCAAACGCTCGCTAGGTTGCAGCCACATTCGCAGTCGTCCGGATTCGTGTTTCTCGATGAACACCGAGTGCAAGCTGCAACGAAGCTCTTGCGGCTCGAGTTCCGAAGGCAAGATGTCGACACTTAGCGAAAGACCCACCGGGTTCGGATAACCGGCCAGCAGTCTTGGCGGAGTAATTCGCGATGCGTCCGGGACAGCGTCGGTGTCTGCCGCGACGCCTTGCCCAACGTCGGCTCCCGAGAGTGGATTGCCGGGAATGTAGCGTTCGGCGACGACGAGCGGAAACCGGAATGTCACTTCGCCGTCGTCGTAGGTGAGCGGGCCGCGAAGGGAAAGTGCGATCTTCGCTTGTTCGCCGGGCATGATGTTGCCAACGCGAATCGTGAACACGCCCGGTCGTTCCTCTTCCATCAACGACGCACGATGACCGCTCT
>CAYYUU010000445.1:0-6505 GCA_964474955.1 uncultured Alcaligenaceae bacterium
CATCGGATTTTTGTGTACAAAATTTCCTGTTCCCTGCCTCGAATTTGGGATTTCGCCACAGCCATCAATTTGGGAATTTTTGAGAGTAGATCGGACTTGAGTTGGGCCCGCCAATAACAGCAGCGATTCTGCCTGTTGGAAACCGGAAACCCCCAAAGCAATGCGACCTACATAAACAAGATGCGCTCTATGTCTTTCGCGTTCTCAAAAAAAGAATGCATCTCTTGAGCGTCCTTTCGCGGAGCGAAAAGCAACTCTACCATCACCAGATTCGTTTCTTCTTCGCCGGACTCAGAAAACCAGACGCAGTCGCTTTCTTCCGAAGGGCTTCGGCAGCCGGGACTGGCGAATGATAATAAAGCACTTGGGCGACATTCCAGTATCCATTGAGGGCTCGCACTCCTTCTTGCCACGCCTTGGGATGTTGTTTGCGAAGGCCAGAAGCCATGTCCAAACATATGGCAAGATACACGGCGCGGGCCTTCTCTTGTTTGGTTTTGCCTCGCAGTAACCATTGTTCTATGTCTTTGGCTGCGTTCTTGCGGAGGTCGCGAATCTGTCGTTTGAGGTCGGGCAACGGAGCAATATTTTTCGGCTTCTCGATCGGAATGACGTAGAACGGCTGGCCCTTGTTGAAGACCCTTCGCCCTCCTCGTTCGGTGATGACGAGTTCGGCCAAATCCACAAGGCGATCCGCAAAGCTCGTGATCGTTTCATCCTGGGGCATGTTGTCGCGGGTCTTGTTTTGGTAGCGGTCCACGATGTGCCATCCTTGCGACACCATCCAACGATAGCCCTTGGTCACGCCCACGATGGTCCCGGCTGTGGCCGCGCTGTTGTCGCAATCCCAACCAAAATTAAATGCCATCGTCAACGTCTTGGCAAAGTCGCCCTTGCCGTAGAGCAAGGCCGCGATCGTCGACGCAGTATTGAGTTCGTAGCCGTTGCGGTCTCGCATCTTGCCGCCGTGCTTGGTGTATTTGTTCTTCACCAGCTCGCGAGTTTTCCGCCAGTCTTTGGGATTCTCGCGATGCCACTTGCGGACGTCGCCGATGATGCCATGGAGTTTACTTTTCTTGTCGACGGCTCGGAGGCCAGCGTCGAGGATCTTGTCGATGTCTTCGGTGAGAAACGCCGTCGAGATCATCGTCGTAAAAAGTTGAGTCGTTTGTGCCGGTTCCAGATCGATTGCCACCTGAGTGTAATTCAAACCGATCCGGCTGGCCGTCTGCGGCATGCCCGGAGCGATCAACCCAAACGTCTCACACAAGAACTGCCCCGAAATGTTGAAGTCGGCCCAAGGGTTCAACGCAAACCGACCCGTGAGCGGTGGCTCGAGTCCCAAGTCCATCAATTGCCTCGCGTATTGATTCGAACACCAGATGCGGCGGTTGATTCGTTTTTGCCAGAGCTGACGAAGTCGTGAGGGCGGTAATAGGATTTGCCTTCGTTTCTGCATTTCCACAATGTAGACCCATTCGAAATCCGTATCGTCGTCGGTCCACGCGCCCTTGGGCAAAGCAGGAACGTAGCCGGTAACGTTTCCCGGTTTCACGATGTAGCGCATCTCGTGAGGAAGGCCATTGAGATTGCCGAGCATCTGACCGAGCAAACCGCCACGAATTTTATCTCGCAGAATCTCCGCAGAGAGTTGCTTCGTGGTTGGCTGCTGTGCGTTGGCGTGAGAAAGTAAGGAACCGATCGACAACGCGAGGCAGAGCAGAACGCGGAAAGAGCATTGGGAGAGGAACATGGTCGCACCTATATTGAAAGGTCGAGAGTAGGTGTGTGTGTTTTCTTCTGAAGGATATCAAAAACGCTGGGACTATTCGCGTTCGAGCCGTTTGGATTTGTTGGAGGGAAAAGTATCGTTGTCTGTGTTTTGCGTCGGTCCGCGATGCGTAAAAAACACAATAGAACATTTGTCGTCCACAAGAACAATGGAGGAGAAGATATACATATGCGAGTCATTGTGTCGGGAGCGGTCGCCTGGTCGAACGCGGAGGCGATCCGTCGCGAGTTGAAAAAGCTGCCGCCTGAGGCGACCATCATTCATGGCGATTGCGCCGGAGCAGACGCATTGGCCGGGCAACTCGCTACCGAAGTGGGTCTTGCCGTCGAGCCAATGGCGAAGAACAAGGACGATTACGCCAAATACAAGTGAGTCGCGTGGAAGGGACTCAACGAACGGATGCTCGCTTCGGGCGTGGATCTGGTCCTAGCGTTTCATCCAAATCTTGAGACAAGCACGGGGACCAAGCACATGGTCGAGATCGCAACAGAGGCTGGGATCCGGGTGCTGGCGTTCGTGGAATGAGCTGAGTAAGATGTACGCGCGGATTTGGAAAGCTGCTTTTCTCGCGTGCAGGCAGTTTGCTTTGCGGGCTTCGCCTGCGTGCGAAAAGTCGAAAAAGACAAAGAACTTTTTGCGGAGCGAGAAGCAACTGTTCTTTCGCGTTCCCATTCTGACGTCTTCGCGCCAAAAAATATGCCAGACTTGCGTGTACCACTTGCTCGGCGAATGAGCCGCGATTTCGTGACGAGTGGACTCCGATCGCCCGTGCCACATCACCTTCCTTTGCTGCCGACGAGGTGCTGGAGATGGTTCTTTCGCTGTCTTGGATTCCGCTGCTTGGCGCAGCGTTGGCTCTGGGGCTTGGCTCTTTTCTTTTCTGGCTTCTCAATGAACCCGAAGAACCTCAGGAGGACGATGCCACCACGGTCTTGTTCACGCTGCGGTACGACCAGCAGGCTCTCCGCCTGGTGACAGGTGGGTTCGTTGGAGTCGCTGTTTTGTGAGTGGCCTTGCTTGGGTTGTTGGTGATGGTCACGCCACCGGAACCCCAGATTGTCTTGGGGTACACTGCGATTCTGACCGTCCTTCCGATCTTGGCTCTGTTGGTGTATTTGGAAGTCGCGAACGGACGCCTCGATATCACCTCCGAAGGCGTCGAGAAATTTTGGGTGTTCGGAGAAACACATATTCCCTGGAGCAACGTGAAAGAAGTTCGGATCGACTGGAGAAAACGTCCGCTCGCGATCGAGAGTTTGAAACACGGAACGATCTGGGTAGGCTTTTACGAAGGGCTGAATCTCCTCGGTGAACAAGTCATCGCCCGCATCGTTCCCTCCCGCGTGGCGATTGTGTCCGCCGGAGGTCAACGAACTCTCCTTTCGGACTACATCGAAGCGCGGAGTCGCAAGGCTCCGCCCGAAACCTTCGAACCACCCGAGAAGCTGGACGAGAAAATCGAAGCCGCTCACGACGTCGACAAAAAAGTCGACTGGAAGATTTACTCTCACGCCAAAAACATGCGCCATTTGTAAGTCGACGAGGGAATCGTTTCTTCGAAGCGAGGGGGATTCTGTCGATAGCATTTCCAACATCACGCTGCGGAATGGTCAGAACGCTCCCACCACCACCGCGGCCTTACGGCCACGTCTACAATCTGTCGCCACTCCGTGGCTCAAAACAAAAACCGGACAACCCTTCATTCCCCATTCCGCGCCTGCCTGTCAGCGAGAGGGAGACCTATTCTCACTCCCAAAATCTTTCCCATTTGTGATTTCTCCCACAATAACTTCCTACTTCGATTCGTCAGAATAAGTGGAGGGTTCGTTCCGTGACATCGCGTTGGGTAATGTGGCTTGACTCGGCGTGAATGAGTGACTCTTCGGGCGGCAGCAATCGTGAGGTTCCAAAAGTGTTGGATTGCGAAAGCCAAGCTGTTCTCCACTTGGAACTCTGTTTGCCAACCATATAATGACTTGACTTTTGTTCTACCATCGCCACTTCCTGCCTGTTAGCCCCAGCTCCGTTGTTCTCGTCGATCAGAGAAATGACGCACCGAGCTGTTATGTATCGTTGGAGAGGTAGTCATTCGGAGACGCCCCTTCTCACAAAATTTCACGGAAGATAAATATTTTCACTTGGGAGTATTGGTTACTTATGCGCCGTATTTTCTTCAGTCTGATGGCCGCGACCGTGGCCTTGTCGTTCGCAGTTCCTCAAGTCGCCCGGGCGGACGAGGACGCGGACAAGATGTGGATTACCAGCTTCGAAGACGCCAAGAAAGTGGCCGCCAAAGACAAGCTGGACATCATGATGGAATTCACCGGTTCGGACTGGTGCCCTCCGTGCATCGCGTTGCACGACAACGTCTTGACGAAAGAAGTCTTCAAGAAGACGGCTCCAAAGCACTTCGTCTTGTTGAAGCTCGACAGCCCGCGTGACAAGTCGAAGCAAACCAAGGAAGAGATCGCACAATACAAAGAACTCTCGAAGAAGTTCAGCATCCGTGGTGTGCCGACGGTCATTCTGGCCGACGCGAAGGGGCTCCCTTACGCCAAATTCGTCGGCTACAACCGCACGATGAAGGCTGAGACGTACACCGACCGATTGGTCGAGGCGACCAAATCTCGCGCCAAACGAGACGAAGCTTTCGCCAAAGCCGAAAAAGCTGAGGGGCTCGAACGAGCCAAGTTTCTTGCCAAAGGCATCGGGATCGTCGGTGATGATCTCGCCTTGTCGTTCTACCGGGATAAAGTCGACCAGGTCATCAAGTTGGACGCCGAGAACAAAGCTGGGCTCAAGAAGAAGTTTCAAGGGATGGTTCAGGCTGTCGACATTCAGAAGACTCTCCGCAACATTCAAGTCAAGAACCGTGCAGATGTGAAAGCTGGCTTGAAGGCGGTTGAGAAGTTGATCGCTGGGGAAAAATTGGAAGGCGCTCCTCTCCAAGAGGCGTTGTACGTCAAGGCTCAGTTCCTCTACCGCCAGAAAGACAAAGAAGGTGCCAAGACTGCCCTCGAAGAAGCCGTCAAAGCGGCTCCCAGCACGTCGCGGGCTCGAACCATTCGGGGTGTTTTGACTCGGGTCTTCGGCAAAAAAGACTAAGTCCTTTCCGACATTGAGAACGAATTTCGCGGCCTGGGTTGACCACAACCTGGGCCATTTTCTTTTTCACACTTCCTCCATCTCCGCACCTCATCTATTTTTCATGGCGTTCTTCTGTGATGGCGGTCATCATGGTGTTCCGCACACCATTCGTAACCATCTGGAGGAATTCACAAATGCCACGTCAAGAAATCTCATCGTTGGATCGTCGTTCGTTCGTCGGATTGTCGACCACGGCAAGTATGGCCGCGCTCACCGCTGCGAGTTTGACGCATGCCGACGAACCCAACACAAACGCCGATGGCGAAGGTCAACAAAACCAACCCCAGCGCCCCCGACCAACGCGGTTTCAGGTGGCTTGCATGACGTTGCCCTATTCGAGATTCTCGCTCCAACGAGCCCTCACCGGAATCAAAAACGCCGGATTCCGCTACGTCGCCTGGGGCACCACACACATGGAGAACGGCAATCGCACTCCCGTTCTGGCGACCGACGCGAACCCACGCACGGCTCGCGATCTCGGACAGCGATGTCGAAACCTGGGCCTCACGCCGGTAATGATGTTCTCGACGATCTATCCGGAAGCGAGGAACGCCGTCGAAGTGCTCACGAATCGCATTCGCCAGGCCGCTGCCGCCCAAATCCCACAGGTTTTGACGTTCGGTCACACGCGAGGGGGAAATCGTCGACTCTGGATCCAGAGGTTACGCCAACTCGGTCGCGTCGCGGCGGACAACAACGTCACGCTCGTCGTCAAGCAACACGGAGGAACGACAGGCACCGGAACTGTCCTCGCCGAGATCACCCGGGAGGTCAACCACGCCAACATCAAGGTCAACTATGATGCCGGCAACGTCATGGATTATTTGAACATGCCGGCGGATCGAATTTACGTCGACCTTTGTCGTTGCGCGAGCGAAGTCCGCAGTTTCTGCATCAAGGACCATCGACAATGGCCGCGAGACCAGGACTGCGGACCAGGATTGGGAGAGATCGATCACTATCGACTGCTGCACGAAGTCGCATTCACGGGCCGGACCATGCCGCTTTGCTGTGAGAACATCTTCGCGCCGGTGATCGACCGACCAACGACTGCCGCGGGAGTGGATGCGTTGGCGAAACGGGCTAAGGAGTTTCTGGATCTCGTCATTCAGGCCGTTCAGCATCAATCCCGACAGCAAGGACGGGGGGAGTAGCGACAGCGTATGAGAACTTCGCGTGGGGGTGTTCGCCTCTGACACCAGCCCGAATCGCGAGCGAGAGACTTCGAGCGAAGCGGGAAAAGTCGCTTCAAGCTTTTTTCGTTCGGGCTGGTGGAAAAGTCTACAGACGAGGAGAGCACCCAGGACAAACATTTTTCCAAAAATTGGGATTTACAAATGAGCGAGTCGAACTTATAAGCCCGCCTCGTTGTTGGCGACGAAAGCCGCCGCGAGGGAAACAACATACACCCTTCACTTTGTAAGAAATTTGCCAGGCTCTGCTGCGTGCTGGGAAATGCGGGAAACCGGCACTACCTTCCCTCCTAGGTAGAAGCAGCTTCTTTTTACCGGGCTCAGTGGTTTTGGGTCGGCCACTCCGGTAATCGCTTCGCAGTGGAGCCTTCTT
>CAYYUU010000446.1:0-6502 GCA_964474955.1 uncultured Alcaligenaceae bacterium
GAGGCAGCAATTTCTGCGGCGTTACGTCGTGGGTGGGATGCAGCAGAGCCAAGCACAAACTTAGGCCACGCTCTGAACAGGTTCGGATCGTGGCACGCTGTTCCGATGGAGGAAAGTACCTCAGCTAGATTCCTGAAACACGAGGGAAAGGACACAGTCGTTTCGAAATAGCGAAGACTGCGGCGAAACGCCGCGGACGGCATGCAGATCTCACTTGCAGAGCTTTGCCGCGTTGCTGGTAGCAGGCTGAAGCAACGCGGCACCTGCGTCCTCGGACAGGTAAGTATTCGGCGACTGTGTTTTCTATCCCACATTTCCAGAATGTTCTCACTCATAACGCCCGCACTAACTTCCGAAACACCGTGTCTTCTTGATAGACCAGTTCGCCATGTTTCAAAAGTCTTTCGCGTCGATCGTCGGACAAATGCAAATCTCGAATCACGCTCAAATTCTCTTCCAGATGATCCATATTTGCGGGAGCCGATAAGCACATAGTCACGCCCGGTTGTTCGAGCGTATATCGATAACAATCGGCTGCCGTAGGTGGTTCTGAATTGGGATGTGGTGCGAGAAGTCGCGCATAACAAGTGTTATTGAACGTAATAATACTCGTGCCGAGTTCGACGGCCTTCGGAAAGATCTGTTGTTCGGCTCCTCGATGCGCTCCACTATGCCGCACCATCACCGGATTCCAGCCGGATTCCATCGCTTGCACTGCCAACGCTCGGTTATGAGTCGAAAGCCCGTACATTGCCAGCTTTCCTTGTTGTTGACACTTTTCCAACACGCTACGAACTTCGTCCGACACTCGATCCCATGAGCGAGTCCAAAACACCAGAAATAACCCAAGCCGCTCGAGTTGGTTCTTCTTCAAGGCGCGATCAATGTCACGAGTTATCCGTTTCGCGTCGGCCTCGAACGTGCCGGTTATCAAGTAGAGATCATTGCGATCTCGCACAGGAAGCCGAGTGAGAAACTCGGTGAGCAAAACATAATTCTGTTCCCAGAAAAATATGTTGATACCCGACTCCATCGCATGAACAAAACCCTCCACCGATAACCCATACGCTCCGGAAATTCCAATCGGCGGAACCTCGATCTCCAATGGACCCAAAAGACGCGAATTCGGCGGTATGGGATTCTCCGGTCGCAACACCGTAAGTTCTGGAATGGGCCGTGCTTCCGGTTTCCATGCTTCTTCAGGTTCGATCTCCCACAATGGTGTTTTGTTGATCGCACTCGCAGCTTTCAGAACGAACCACGATGTTTCTTGTTCCGGATTCGCGATGAGTTCTCGTGCCTTCGACTCTGTCAATGCCGCAGCGCGAACCAAGGGATTGACGTCAGCTTGAAGTATTTTGAGAAGTGCGATTGCTTCCGAAGAGTCGGACTCGTTGAGAGCTTCGGCAAGGGCCAACCGAACTTTGTAATGAGAGTCTTCCAGAGAGTCCGCGACAACATTCACGTCTTCTTGTCGCATCGCAAATAAGCGAATAGTTTCGGCCCGAACTCGCCAATCTTTAGACTTGAGGAATTTATGGATCGGCGTCAGATCAATTTCGATATCCGGGCGAGCTTGGAATCCTCGGAGAGCTTCACAGAGAACGAATGGTCTATCTGCGCATTCGAGAAATATTTTCACAACGCCAGTGGTAACGTCATCCCTTCGAAATTGTGCTCGAACAAAAGCGGCGGTCACACTCTCTGGATACCCGATCAACCGATCCCACTCGGTTCCCTTTGTGGCAAAGACGGGTTCCTCGAAATCGACAGTCTCGCCAAGTTGATCGAGCATCCAGGCAAACTGTCCTGGCGTTGGCTGATCGAGTTGGAAGATAGCCTTGGCGAGTTCTTCTGCTCGATCCATGTTCAGATGTCCGAGCAATTTCTGGGCGGCTTCGTACGCATCACTCCGTGGGTCATCGAGGAGAGCCGCGGCTTCGATGAGATGTTCGGTCGTTGCCTTCAGTCGCATGCCATCGATTGCAAGAACCCGAACTCGTTCGTCTTCGTGATTAAATAAATAATGCAAAATGTCGGCGACTCGTTGACGGCCTTTCGCTCCCATCTGTTCGAGCGTTCGGACCATCACGGCGGGATCCCAATCCCAAAACGGACACACTTCACTCAAATCCGGCGGCGTCGGAATGTTTTTCGTTCTGGGGACTTGCCCAGTCCAACGGAACTGTAAGTAACGCCGAAGCCCTTGGATTCGTCGTTGGCCGGGTGTCCTCTCGGTGCCGAATTTGATTTCCATTCGACGAAGTTGCTCGTCGATTTCTTCCTGCTGAGCTTGCGTCGTGGCCCACAACAGAAGACCCTGAATTAATGAATGCCGAATGCGCCAGTGCGGATCCGTTGCCGCAGCCAACACTTTGGCGGGGAACTCTTCGCCGGGATGATCCACGAGAGCTCGAACGGCTTCGCGGCGAACAATCCAGGTCGAACTCGTTTCAACCAACCGAAGCAGTTCGTGGAAGTATTGATCGCCCAAATTTCGAATGGCCACCGCTTGAATGGCGGCATGTTGCACCGACGGATACGAACTCGCCAAACCAACGGACAATGCGTCGAAAACGAGAGGATCGTCGGAGGTCATCAAAGCCGAGAGAGCCACAACCGCAGCGCGAGCAAATGGCGGATGGGCGATGACCTCAAATACTCCTTCCCGATGCGCCTTGTCGAGCGGTTCGCAGAAGCATTCGATAGCTCGTTGAACCTTGACCGGTTCCAGAAGAGCGTGTGTTCGCCAGAGAGGATGATCTTGAGAAACTCGCATAAGCACCTTGTATGATCCGTTGGCGAAAATTACGTTAGAGGATGGTTTCGAAGAGAAGACGTCCCTCACCATTACATCCACACGGCTCGACAACTGAGTGATCCATGGAACCATATAGCCGAGTCCCGAGATGGCTCTTACGACCCTTACCGGCGAACGCTTCGTCGGATCCAAAGGTGAACAAAAAGATCGACGCGCTGAGCAAGAAGCTCCCCGACTCGATCGGCGAAATCCACAGCATACTCACTCGCATCACCGAATATAGCGAGTATGATGACGCTGCCAACCGCGCGTCGGCATATGTCTGGCTCGCGATGGAGGATTTCTTTAACGCCGAGGACGCCCAAATCCGGTCGCAATTACTTTCGTTCGTCGGGGCTCACATGGTTCCGCGAGCCAGGGCTCGGGTGCTCCGTCGCCTCATCAAAGACCCGGTCAGCCGAGTTCGTGGGAAGGCAAGAACTGTCCTACTCAAGACTCGGATTCCGGAAGTGGCACTACCTCTGGATCCGAAAGGGACACGCCAGGGAGACAAGGATTGGACGCCAAGAGGCTGGCTGCAAGGCGTTCAACCGGGAACACTCTACCGGCACAAGACCGGAAAAAAGGCCCAGGAGAAAAACGGCGTTCCGGTGCTGACCAACTTGGCCGAACTCCGCGAGTTACTCAGCATCAAGTCCCGCAAACAACTCGGCTATTTCCTTCTGGCGAGTGACCGCGAAAACGGACCCTACGAAACGTTCACGATCCCCAAACGTGATGGCCGAGACCGCGTCATCTGTGCCCCCAAACCGCAACTTCGATACGTCCAACGACAAATCCTTCGCAAGATTCTTCAACTCGTGCCGGTCCATGACGCGGCCCACGGATTCGTCACCGGGCGGTCGACCGTGACCAACGCGACGCCGCACAAAGGCGCGAAGATCATTCTCAAATTCGACCTCAAGGACTTCTTCCCGAGCATCCACTACTATCGCGTCCTCGGACTCTTCGCAAGCCTGGGCTACTACGTCGAAGATGGGCGGTTCCACGCCGACGATGACGCCACGCAGGTCGCGCCCGTCCTCGCTCGGTTGTGTTGCTACACGCCCGATCCGTTTGCCTGGAGCAACTCCACGTTGCCGCAAGGAGCACCGACTTCCCCTACGATTTCGAATCTCGTGAGCCGACGCCTCGATGCCCGATTGACCGGGCTCGCGACGAAGAACAACGGAGTTTACACTCGCTACGCCGACGACCTCACGTTTTCGTTTCAAGACGATTCGGTCCAACTCGGTCGCTTTCGTTGGTGGGTCGATCAGATTTGCCATCAAGAAGGGTTCTTCGTCAACCAGAGCAAATTCCGCGTGATTCGCAACTCGCAGCGACAAACCGTCACCGGGATCGTCGTCAATGATGAAATCCGTGTGCCCCGAAACGAGCGACGCAAGTTTCGCGCGATCCTCCACAACTGCCGCAAGCACGGCATCGAATCGCAGGCGAAAGGGCGAACCGGGTTTGTGGGATACCTGCGAGGATTCGCGAGCTACATCCACATGGTTCATCCCGAAGAAGGGGTCGAGTTGTTGAAACAGGTCAATGAATTGTTGGGACCGGAAACGGAGGAGGAACAATGAGCCAGGCAAAAGTCACGACACCCGTGAATCGTGCTCTGTCAGAACTGACGGCCCTCCGGGAACAACCGCTCGACCCTGAACCCATGCAGGAAGCCGCCTTCGAGATCGTGAAAACGCTCACGCCCTACAGCGATTTTTTGATCCTGATGGACTACGCTTCCGAACACGACCTTCTCAACTCGGAGGCTGCCGATTGGCTTTACTATCAACACCACGCCAGAGGAGCCAACACCGTTTGGATCAACGCCAAAGACGGTTCGGAATTGATCCGAATTCCCTCAGGGCCATTTCAAGTCGGGGAGCCGTATAAAGTGCGAGAGGGAACCATGAAGGAATACTCTCTCGGACGCTACCCCGTCACGAACGAGCAGTTCTACAACTTCCTCCAAGAAACACAGTACGAGCCACCCGCCGAGCACCCGAACCGCGAAAAGTTTCTCGCCCACTGGACGAAGAAAGGACGACCCCGGAAAGGACAAGAAAATCATCCCGTCGTCGGCGTTTCGTTCTACGACGCCGTGCAGTACTGCAAATGGGCGGGCTTGACGCTCCCCACCGAATGGCTTTGGGAGAAGGCCGCGCGAGGGCCGGAAGGACAGCAATATCCGTGGGGGACCGACAACCCCAAGAAACTCTCAAACGTCAATTCCAAGGGAACCGTCGCGGTCGGGAATTTTCCCCGAACACGGAGTGTATTCGGCTGCGAAGACCTGATTGGAAATGTGTCCGAATGGTGTATCAGCTTGCCAATCTGGGCCGCCAGCTATATGCCCAGGGAATTCCCAGACTACCTCCCACCGGAGCAGGAAGAATCAGATCAGAAAACACTCCCCTGGACTCCGCCACTTGGGGCGAATGAACAGGAAATCTACATGGAATCGAAGCATCAACAAGTCCGCGGGAGTTGTTTTCTCCGACAATCACAGAAACGGATGAACTCCGCCCATCGCCGGAACCTCGCCGTCACGACACGCAATCACTGGACCGGATTCCGTGTGGCGTTCTATCCCGAGCCCGACGACACGCCACCAACTCGACCGGAAAATGAATCCGGCAAATCTGGCTCTGGCAGTGGTTCTGGTTATTATGGACATCAACCACCTCCATATTCGAATATGAATCCGGGGAGTGATGAGACCGGCATTCCGTTCTGAGGATCACCGCGGGCATAGTTTCTGTGTTGGGTCCGTAGGACAGGTTAAAAACCTGTCCTACGGTCCTTGGCGAGAATTCATTAGGGTGACGAAACAGAAAAAAATGATATTTTGGCTTTACTTCGCGCTATCCCTGAATAATATTAGAGCATACATAATGCATATTTTCAGAAAGTCCAATTCTGATCCTTGTTAAATTCTCAATAATTTTCTCGGTTTGCTGAATCTGGCAACAGCAGTCTTCGCAGTAACATTCGATACAATTTAGGCGCAGAACTCCGTCTTCGTTCCGGTGTGTTCGGGGGAACATCCAGAAACGAATCGTGCGGAGTGCATATCGCAGCAGAGAATTCCGCTCGCAAGGAGTTCTGTTTATGACTGGACTGGGCTCAAGTAGTAGGCACACTCGGAACGCGAAATAAATGAGTGTCTGTTTTTTAGCGTCTTTTGTAGGTACGCGAGGGCCGAGTGTGCACTGAAAATTCGACCAAGAAAAAAGTACACGCGAGTCGCGTGTACCTACGAAATGGACAATAATTTCTTTTGCGTTACGAGTGTGCCTACTACTTCTGGACACGGCACATGGAGTGTGCTTACTACTCTCGATTCAGTTCGCAGCGTAGTCCGCAATATTCGAAGGAAATCATACGGTTTTCCCCAAAAACGTATTGCTTTGTGCGTTTTTTGTACTGTTGCCGAAAATCGCAACCATGAGTGTTTCGTATGTTTGTCTTTCTCCTCTCATAGATTCGCATCCCCACATTGATCTGTTGTGATGGTTCTCCATCTACTGGGTATGCAGAAAACATAGATGCCCATAGTTTTCCAAGCTATGGCTGAGGTAATGTGCGCGGACACATCTTGCAATCAGTGAAAATCACGGCATATATTTCTTGGGACTCAGTCCCAAGAAATATATATCTCTGTCACTGATGTCGGAGAAGGTCCGTACT
>CAYYUU010000447.1:0-6498 GCA_964474955.1 uncultured Alcaligenaceae bacterium
TGGCTTTCTGAAACGTGTTACAAAATCCTTCGTTGCTCAGTTGTTCGGGCCAAACGACGACTTGTGGTCGATCCAGGTCGTGGATGTCCCCGAGTCCCGGCACCATTCGTTCGAGCAACACCTTCGCCGAAGCCGGGTCGACTACCTTGTCGCGTCCCGCAGGAGCCAAGATCACAACGCGTAACCGGACCGGCACTCCTTCGAATTGGAGGCGGCGATCTCCGGTCAACGGCGGTGGCTCAGGAATGGCCGCAAAATTGACCGTCAAGTTTGGAGCCTTGGGCTTCTTTTCCTTTCGAGGAAATAAAGCCCGGCCAATCGAGCCAAAGATCATGAACAGGATCAATAACCCGACGAACGCCCCAACTCCGAGAACGGCCAACCAACCACCATTTTGCAAAAATTCGCCGACACCCTCGGGCACGGCATCCAGAACTTGTTGAGGCGGCTTCCATAAAAATTCCATCGACCGACTCCTCCGAAACACAACGAAACCGGATCACGTGTTATCGCTATTGTAACGAAGTTCTTGGTAGGACATGCCTACCTTGTGGCGGGTTCGGATTGTTGCAGGGTGCCCTCCTCTTGCACTATTCCGTAGATTTCACAAACCGCCGATATGCCTTACCACGATCAAACTTCACCTTCGGGGCGTGATCATGAACGAGCACACCATATTGCAACCGAAACTCCTTCCCAGGTCGAACGATGAGCTTCTTGTTCCGGTTCGGCTTCAGATCGACCGGGAACGGATTTCCAACCAACAACCCGTAATCGCGACTGTGCGACCACACCTTCGGATTGCCCGGGGCAGACATGACCATCATCCCAACCTTGCGCCCGTTGATCGTGCCAGAGTAGTCCCACCACTTCGCAAATTTTCCCCACGTCCCCTCTCCGTTCTTGCCTCCTGTGCTGCTAAGAATCGATCCGTTTCCTTGTCGAACTCGGATGGGTGAAGCCACCCGAACCCCAAGTCCCATCTCTTCGCGAACCCCAAAGACGATTTGTTTCGGAGAAGAAAAACTGGCATCCACAACGATTCGATAACCATCAGGGTCTCGCTCAAAGGTGTACGTTGTCTTTTGGCGACAGACCAACTTGTCCTTGGCGGTCCGGTATTCATCAATCGTCTTGAACTCGGCCCGTTTGCCAACGACCAGTTTTCCCTGGAAGCCTTTGTGAACCACGACTCCTTCCTTGTTATGCCAGAAAGTCATTCCGTTCAGGTTTGCAAAGCCTAACCAAATGCCCGGGTGCATCGTCGCGTGGTCCGTCGAATCTTTTCCTTTGATGGGTGGAAAGTTTCGGGTGACCTGGATGCCAGTCGGCGTTTTGACGTGGGCAAAGAATGAGCGTTTTACTTTGTTGTGCCGAAACACGAACGCGGCTATGCGTTTCCCATCGAGAAAAATATCAAGCTGGTTCTGCTTCTTTTCGATGGAGAACCCAACCGCTTTCTTTTTCGAATCTCCCTTGTGCGCTGTGATGAATGCAATCAAATCCGCCACGTGTTGCGGCCCAAGCAAGTTCGCATACGTCGCGGGCATCACAGAAGTCTCCAGACGTTTCCGCTTCGCGATCTCTTTTCTCGGAATTACGACGACTTTGCCCGTCCCTTCGACGAGTTCGACGACAAGACCACTTTCCTTGCGAATAAACCCCGAGTAGATTTTCCCAGATTTTGTGAGAACGGCGAGTCCGTGGAATCCCTCGGTGATGACCGCATTCGGCTTGAGAATCGACTCGGCGATGATCTTCGGCGCAGCCCGCTCTCCCATGTTCGAAAGATTCGGGGCAAACGCATTTCCTTTGTCTCCCAGGCGGTGACAGTTGCCGCACGAACCCTCACCAAAGAAAAGCCGGCGACCGCGAGACGTCTTGGCGGATTGTAAGCGGCTCAATGCTTCTGCAATCTTGGTGGGCCTCGCTCGTTTCACCAACGGAGCCGGAGTCACGATTACGGCATATTGGGATTGTCCCGACGTCTTCCCATCAGTGGTGTTGCCGCCAAGGACAACATTTCCTTTCGAGAATCGTCGCCGGTACAGATCGAACGTTGTGTCCGACGACCGCACCGAAAGGTTCGATCGCTCGAACCGACTCAGCCATTTTGGTTTCTTCGCGATGCGCCGGTCATGAGCTACTTGGACAATCGCATCCTCGGGCAAGCTGAACTGAAGGAACTTGTCGCCGCGCGAACCTACATCGGCGTCTTCGTTGGAGGTCTGGATGACCGTGTGCCCGACGAAAGAGTCCGGAACGTCAAGCCAACCATAATGCCGATTGGTGTAGACTTCACCACCCAATCGCAGCAACGCCCCAGAATAACGATTCCCGCTCTTTGCTAGGACATCGGTGATTTCGACAGGCACAACGTCCGCCCCGGTAAGTGTGCCCGAACCCGATTGGCGAAACTCGCGCCGGATGACCGGACCGATGCGAACTCGTCCCTGGAAAAGCGCGACATGCAGAACCGTATTTTTCGATATCTTCAATGGGCGGTCATAGCGTCTTCCAGAAGTGTCTGTGGGCTCGGTGCCGTCAAGAGTATACCGAACATGGGCACCGCGAACTTTCGTGCCAAGGACAATGTTTGTACTGCCGGTGAACTCGGATTCCGTTGGACTAATTTCAATGACGGGGGCCGCACTCGTCCCCGCTTTCTCGACGAACGAGGACGCGATTTCGGCAACCTCGCGGACTTTATCAAGCCGAAGTTTGGCTGCCTCATCACCACTTCGAGCGCCACCTTCGAGCAACGCCAGGAGTGCTGCCAACCGGACACCGCCTTGTGTGGAAGTCAATTGTTTTCTCAACACTGCCGGCTTCTCTAATTCCCCCAAGGCTCGCCAGGTGGCATAGAAAGTGATCCGATCTTTCTCGTTCGTGGCGAGCCTCCAGAGATTCTTGAGAAGTCGTTTCTCTCGTGCGGTATGGATCGCTTGAATTGCAGCGAATCGAATTCGCGGTTCCTGATCCTGGAGGGCTTTGGCAACGACGGTCGGCAAAGGCTCTCTCTTTCTCCGACCGCGAAATCCGAAAATTCGCAGGGCTTGAATCCGGTCAACAAGATTACTCTTGGCCGCGCGTTTCGCGAGAACTCTATCGACAGAACCGTCGCTCAGCTCCAGACTTCCGAGAGTCAAGGCTATCCAGGTCGCTGCACCGAGCGCCAACTGTTTTTCCTTCAGAGCAGCCAGTAAATCTTGTTTGACTTTGTTGCCGCGACGGATGAGTTCGAGTTGTGCGTTTGTCCGCCAGACGGGTAGTCGATCGTGCCGGAGATCGTTTATCAACTCCTTGACGGTCCACTTCCTATGAGGCTTGTTTCTATGCGGAGAGAGTTTTCCGAGAGGCCGTTTCCCAAACGTGATTCGATACACGCGGCCCTTATCGACTTGTTTGCCATTTTGGATTTTGGCACCATAGCCGTGTCCCCAGCTGAGAATCCAGAGTGCTCCGTCGGGTCCGACTTCGATGTCGGTCGGGTCGAATAGCAAGCCGGAACTCGCTCCCATCGAGCGTCCACTTGGAGCCGAAGCGAAGACCTCCGGGCCAGTCATGTTCCGCAGCATCGCCCCTTTCCATCGAGGCCGATAAACGTAAGTCTTGCGCCGCAGCCAATCGTTGACGAAAAACACGCCGCGATATTTCTCGGGGAAATTCTCCGACGCACAGTATACCACGCCCGTCCCGGAGCCGTGGAAGAGCGGACCACTGATCGGCACAGTCGGCAGATGATCTTTGCCAGTCCAGTGCGGGCTCCACGGATGACCCCAACCGAAATGAGCCCCAAGGAACGGCCGTATGATTCGGTCTCCGCCATCTTGATCTTGATCGGTACCGAGCCAATCGAAGTTTTCATCAAATGCGATGTCCCACGGATTGCGCATCCCGCGACTGACGATTTCGAGCTGTTGGCCCTTGGGATCACATCGGAGGATTCCGCCTTCACGGCCCCAATCATCGTTGGGATGATGATACCCGCGTTTGTACTGTCCCTTCCGGAACACCTGCGGTTTTGGGATCGCCGGAATGCCGCTGGGATATGGAATTCCCCAAAGGTCGGCGAACGCCTTCGGAGCGAGTCGCAACTCTGGGCTGCTCTTTTTCATGTAGCCCTTGGAGTTACCTTTCGACATGTAGAGCATCCCGTCCGGACCGAAGTTCAACCCGTGCAGAGCGTGTTCAAGGTTGCCGAGTCCGCCGTAGATCAGAACGTACTCGTCGGCCTGATCATCACCATCGAGATCACGCACGACAGTGAGGTCCGGAGCGTTCGCCACCCACAGATCCTTGCCGTGCCAAGCAAGTCCTTGAATGTGGTTGAATCCCTCGGCGAATGTCTTTGCTTGGTCTGCAACTCCGTCGCCATTGGTGTCGATGAGAATTGTAATTCGGTCGCCGGGAGTGTTCGGCTTCGGATGGCGATACTGTTGCCCTAGACTAACAACAAGCCTTCCTTTGGCGTCGAACGCCATCGCACACGGATGACGCACCAACGGCTCTTTCGCAAAAATGGAAACGTGAAAACCCTTCGGGACGCTTGGGAGTTCTTGTCCCTGAATGCGATCGGCATGTGCGATCCCGACGAGGAGCGCAACGATTGGCGCGACGTATTTCCCGAGTCCGTTCATTCGTGACTCCCGTGTGATAAAGCTCAAGAGGATTGAGAGCTGAGCCACCCGGAACGCCGAATTTATTTGTTGTCCGATTTTGGTCGTTAGACCGTAGGACAGGTTTGTAACCTGTCCAAGAACACAATGGGCAGGTTACAATCCTGTCCTACGACCCGAACAACAAACCGGACGATTATTTATTTCGCGTCCCCACGGCTCAAGGCACTCAACTCTCGACCGGAATTTCTCTCCCAGTTTTGGCAATTTGTTCCTCGATCGAATCGATTTCCTGGTTGAGTTCTTCCAGTTCTTCGAGCTTCGCCTGCTTGAGTTCGCGAAGGCGTTCCAGGCGTTTCTCCAACGAGTTGTTGAACAACCGTTGAAGCACTTGCAGGACCAAGATCGAACGCCAAGCTCGCATGGCCAGTCCACGAAGGCGGTACAACCGAGCCATCCGCCCGAGCTTCAATCCGGCAATCAGCCGACCAGCCCGCAACAACCGTAAGGCTGGGAGGAAGTGGCTCAGCGGCAACAAGACCACGGCCAGGTCGATCCAATGGGAAATACAGTACGCGAGTTTTTTCTGGGCCAACGACAACATCACGATCAGCTCGAACGCGAACGCCGCCCATATCAATGCGTTGCCGATGTCCACGGCCGTTTGGATCGAGAAATTCCCACGCAGGTCCAGCCAGACATATTCGATGGCGTACTCAATTCCCAGGACCGGCAAGACCATCAACGCAATGACGATCATTGGAACACTGAATGTTTTTTCGACCCGCCGACGCAGATCCTTATCGACGTGGTTCCACCCAATTACCGGCAACCAATACAAATGGGGATCGAGATAACTTCTCGCACCAATCCGCAGCGGCGGGAATAGCATCGTCGCGATCATGTAGCCGAACCGCGACCAGAAATGTTTCTGACCACGACGAACATAAAAGCGAACGAACGCATCCAACGCCAAAACAGGCCAGAGAATGACCAAAGCCCAAAACAAGATGACGACTTCGACCCGCGCGACCAAAACTTGGATCGGTCTTTGGACAAAACCCGGCTCTCCATCGCCGGATTTAATAGACCGCTGATTTTCCGATGCATTCGAGTTGTTAGTTTCCTTGCCGACACTCGCCGGCAGTGCGGTGCCCTCGTCATCTTCGTCGATGTCCTCGATGGCATGAATGACCCAACCTGCGACGCTCCTGGCATCGGCAATTTCGTCGTACTTGAATCGGTGGAGGACTCCGGAAACCGCGAACAAAAACACGAGCGCCATGAAGAACAGTGGTGGCGTCAACACATGGTCCAGGATGTGATAGATGCTGGTCCCATCGGGGTAGTCCTGTGGTGGCGGCGTCGGGTGGGCTTTCGACGACCCACCGACCGCACGCGCCGCACGGAACTCGCCCGATCCGATTCCGGCCAAGGCGCCGTTTCGGCTGGGCGTGGTCGTGATTTTCTCGAGCCTATTTTGAGACACGCCGTCTTCCTTTCGGCCGGTTTGTTGGGCATTGATGGGAGCGTACTTCTTTTGTACAGAGGCACGTCAACAAACTCAATCTTTGGCGGACGAAGTACCGCCATTACGTTATTCGGGATGAAGAGAGAAATATCGGGAAAATCGCACCAACCCGCACACTCCGAGATAGTTCACTTGGAGGGAGTTCGGAACGATTCCCGAACCGGTTCGCTTTGCCGAACACGAAGGAGGAAAACTGGAAGGAAAATTCGAGAGTCAGGGAATTTGTTGCCTTTTGTGCTCTTCTTGCTCGCGCATTTGTCTTTCCCCGCACATAAGGTATACTTTCTTGCTGAAAGTACAGCAGAACCAGAACACGTATGTCTTTCCATGTTTCTGACAAGAATAATA
>CAYYUU010000448.1:0-6488 GCA_964474955.1 uncultured Alcaligenaceae bacterium
GGCACGGGGTTCGCCCAGGTTTCGCCTGCGGCGTATGACAATCTTGAGTTACTCGTCGGCCCCGAAGCCCAAGTAACGCCTCAAACCAGACAATCGTTGGTCGCCCTCCAAGCCCAAAATGGCTTCCGCCTGGCCGATCAGTTGTTTGAGAACAGCTACGGTTTTGAGGAAAGGTGGTTCCTCGACGCCGACGGAAACTGGTTCGCGATCACTCCAGACGGGACGATCTACGAGTGGAATGGAGTGAGCGGACAACTCGGCACGGGGTTCGCCCAGGTTTCGCCAGCCGCCTTCAATGACCTGAATTTGCTCCTCGCCCCTCCAGTTGTCCCTAGCGTCCCGGCCATTCCGACCGGCGTGCAAGCCACTCAGCTGGTCCAGTTGCAGCGACAGTTCGGGTTCCTTCCGTCGAACGAGTTTGTCACGGGGAGCCTTGGGTTCAACGAAGTGCCGATTGTCGACCAGTTTGGCAATCCCTTCGTCCTCCTCCCGGACGGCACCATCTTCCCGCGGACCATGGTGGGCGGATTCGGAAGTCCTTTGGCGCAGATTTCTCCGACAGTTTTCAACAATCCGAACTTTTTGTTCGACGCACCGAGTTTGTTCAACGCTACGACGGGGATTTTTAACCCGACCGGCGTGTTCGGGACTACGGGTGCGTTCCTTTGATCCGTTGACCTGACGGCCGAGGATGTCGTACTGAGTTTTCTCTGGTACACGCGAGCCGCGTGTACCTACGACAAACGCGAGTGAGGGGCGTGGTCTTTCTCGGACCTGCCGATAGAACCACGCCCCTCGCTGAGGGTTGTTTCACGAGGCTGGTGAAGAATCCTCAATCGTGGCCAGCACCTTTTGCAACTCCGACGGTTCGGCGGGTTTGACGAGGTGAAAATCGAACCCGGCTTCTGTGGTCCGTCGTCTATCTTCGTCCTGCCCCCACCCGGTCAAAGCGACCAACATCATCTTTTCACCCCATGGTTGTTGGCGAATATGACTGGCCGCTTCGTATCCATTCATTTTCGGCATTCCAATGTCCATAAAGACCGCATCGGGAAGAAAGTCGGCGGCGACTTGAACGGCCTCTTCCCCATCGGCGGCAGTCCGAACTTCGCAGCCGAGCATCTTGACGACCATGCTCAAGAGCATGGCTGCCGATAGGTTGTCGTCGACCACTAACACCTTGCGTTGAAGTTGTCGTCCGGATTCCTGAGATTCTGGGCTCTGTAGCTCGTCGGTGGGCATTTCGACGAGGACCGGCAGGCGAACTCGGAACTCACTACCTTGATTGACTTCGCTGGAGACCTCGATGCTCCCACCATGCAAGTCGACGAGCCATTTCACGAGCGTCAGACCAATGCCAAGCCCGGTGTAGCCCTTCTCCATGGGTCTGTCGATCTGGGCGAACATCTCGAAAATGCGGGGCTGCATCTCGGGCGGGATGCCGATTCCGTTGTCTTGCACGCGGATCAGGACGTCGCCCTCTAGCCGTTCTGCGACCAGCGTGACCTGGCCACCTTTGGGCGTATACTTTGCGGAATTGTTGAGGAGGTTTGAGACGACCTGGGCAAGGCGGTTTGGATCAGCGTCCAGGAAGATCGGCTGTTGGGGAACGTGGACCGTGAGTTCGTGCCCCGCTTCCTGTATGAAAGGCGTGGAGGCCTCCACGGCACTGGTCAGCACGTCGGCCAATTTGACGCGACACTTTCGAAGTTCGAGTTTGCCCCTTGAAATTCGCGACACATCCAGCAGGTCATCCACCAGTTTAATCAGCTGGTGGGTTTGCCGTTCCAGGATGTCGCGCGTTTCCTGGATCGTCGTCGGGTCATCCTTCGCCAGCTTCATCACTTCCAATCCGGTGCGAATTGGAGCCAACGGGTTGCGAAGTTCGTGGGCAAGAGTCGCCAAGAATTTATCCTTGCGGCGGTCGGCTTCGGCCAGGTCGGCGGCATACCGGTGCAGTTCCGTTTCCATTCGCTTTCGCTCCGTCGTGTCGAGTATCGTCCCGACGGTCCGGACGGCCCGTCGTCGGCCATCGACGGAGAACACCGTCTGCGCCTTGGCCGTCACCCAGCGGACCGTTTTGTCTGGGCGAACGAGCCGATGTTCTACTGACAGAACGCCATCGCCATTTGGGTCGAGACACGTTTCGAAGGCGGCGCGCACGCGTTCCCGGTCGTCGGGGTGGACGGCGTTGAATACGGCTTTCCCCGACGTTTCCGTCCCAGGCGCAAAGTCCAAAATTTCCAACGCCTGTTCGCTAAAGAGGTGTTCGTCGCTGGCCGGGTCGTAGTCGAAGATGCCCACCCCGGTTGCCTCGACTGCCAGCCGAAAACGCTCTTCGCTTGCCTGGAGTCGCTGCGCGGCCTCCCGCCGGTCGCCCACGTCTTTGAAGACCAATACTGCTCCGACGATCTCTCCGGAAACGTCTCGGATCGGAGCGGCGCTGTCGTCGATGAACGACTCAGTTCCATCCTTGGCAATCAAAATCGTGTGGTTGGCCAACCCGACGATCGTACCTTCGTGCAAAGCGCGGAGAGCGGGATCTTCCACAGGCAGGCGTGTTTCTTCATTCACAATGCGGAATACCGACGAGAGCGGCTGCTCTTGGGCTTCCTGCGACTTCCAGCCCGTCAGGCGTTCGGCGACGGGATTTAGCATGGTGACCCGCCCGTGGGTGTCGGTCGTGATAACGCCATCTCCGATACTCGCGAGTGTCGTGCGGAACCATTCCCTCTCGGCGGCGAGCCTATTGTTCGTCGCGGCCAACTCGGCAGTGCGTTGAGCGACTTCACGCTCGAGTTCTTCCGGCGATCTCAGCACCAAGACGCGAGGGGCGATGCCCATCAGAGCGACGACAGTGATCCAGGATACGACGGCGGTCAGCAGTTTGATGACGCCGGCCAGCCGATATGCCGGCCACCAAAAAATGACAGCTTCCATCAAGTGCGTCGAGCCGCAGAGCAAAATGAAGGCCCCGAAAAGCAGAAAGATCAGGCGGAATGGCAGGTCTTTCCTTCGCCAGAGGAAATAAAGCAGCACGCAAGGAATGGCGAAGTAGGCCGACCAAACCCCGATGTCCGATAGGATGTGAAGCCACCCATGCCCGGGTGTCCACTTCCCGCAGTTCCAACGTGGGGGGAAGTCAGATGTGTCGAAAATCTTCAACCAGAACTCCATGCGTACCAACATCCAGCACATATCCGCAAGCAATGGCACTCCCTCTCCTGAAGGGGATGGCCAGGCAACTTGAAGATCCAGCGATTCGCACCCGACTCGAGCCTTCGCCGGAAGATGGGAGCATTTTACAACACCGGAAGTTTGTGAACTAGTAACGAAAGGTTTCGGGATATGAAATCCAAGACGTTCTCGATCTTTGAGCGACCGCCCTGCCGACGATCACGCCAAACCGAAGGTTGTGCGGCCTTGCGAGAGATTGCCAAAAAACACTGGGTTCATCGATTCGGTCGGAGAACTCGATCCGTTTAGGAAGGCTGACCAGAAAGGAGGAAAGAAAGTTGGTAAGAATCTGCCAACCCCCGAACGAAGTGGTCAAAAAATAGACACAAATAGAATACAATGAAACCCTTTGGTGATCCCAACGCCAAGACGGCGTCACATTCCAAAGCAGCACAGAAACGAAGATTCCAGCCGAAGGGCTCCCGGATGCAGTGCCAAAACTTTTCACGCCGATTGTTCGAGTGGTTTGCGATCTTGGCGATGTTGGTTGGTTTCTTGAACTCGGCCATCGGTTCGAAAGAGACCAAGCTCAAGAAGGATGCGTACGGCGATGCACTGCCAAAAGGTGCGATTGCCAGGTTGGGAACGACACGGCTCGTTCACGTCGGAGGGATCGAGGGCTTGGCAGTCTCGCCGGATGGGAAGATCGTGGCGTCGTGTGTCGGTGAGGCTGAACCGATTCCCAAGGCTCAACAAAAGCCAGAAAAGGGGAGCCATATCGAGTCATCGCTCGGACAGTATCGGGGAGCGATTCGACTCTGGGATACAAAGACAGGGCGGTTGCTCCATGAGATTGTTACTCCAGCGGATCATGTGACCGCATTCTGTTTTTCGGCGGATGGGAAACACCTCTTCGCGGGTTGTGGATCGAATTTCGGGATGGTTGCTTGTTGGGAGGTGGCGACAGGAAAGAAATGTTGGCAGAGGAGAGCGATCACCAACAAGGACGGTGTTTTGGTTGCTCCTGCCAAGATCCTCTCTCTCGTTTCGCGTGGCGACCGCCTGATTGCCAGCTATCAACGGACTGTTGGTGTGGCATCGGAGCCAGCTCCGCGATGGGATATGGGACTGTGGGATGGTTCCGGGACCCAACTCGCTGTGCAAATCCGGTCCGTGAGGACCGGTCGATTGCTCCCCCTTCCCAAATCTCTGTTCTCGACAATTCAAAATGCTCCTCGCGACAAGATCATTATTTTCTGGAACTGCAAAATCTCTCCCGACGGGAAATATGCAGTGGTCGTCATGAACAAGGGAGCACCGCATCTCCGAGCCGACTTCAAGACCGGAAAATTTGGGGGGTATCCCGCCTGTCGCTTGAAGATCGTTGATGTTGAGACCGGGAAAGTCGTCCATTCCTATCCCACTCAGCTTGGGGAGTTTCGAGGGTTAGCGTTTTCCCCAGATGGAAGAACTCTCGCCAGCCTGGAGAAACAGAAGGTCTGGGCGATTGATGTGAAGACTGGAAAGAAACGTCTCTTGTTTACGGCTGAGGCGAAATCAATTCGTAGGTTGACGTTCCTGGATTCAAAGACGTTGTGGGTGACCTTCTACCGCGGGTTTTGGGTTTGGGATACCAAGAATGGAAAACTCTTGAAGGAAGTTCAGAACCCACCCGTTGTGTCGGCAAAAGGCGGTTCGATGGAGGCGGGGGTTGAGGGCAGCCGTATCCGCATCATCAACAGCAAGACGAAAAAGCCGCTCCAAGAATTCCTGGAACATCGTAAGACACCACAAGTTCGGTATTCGCTTCGCTCCCCACGTTTGCTCATTTCTCGGGACTTGGAGTTCGTCGGCTACTGGGACGCTCGAACATGGAAACTCAAAGACAAGTTTGATTACCCGACTCTGAAGTCTTCCTCTCGCATCTTTCGATACCCTAGCGCATATGGCCATTGGGAGATGGATGACAGTTTCTCCGTAGAATTGTTGACTTACGGCAAAGCCCGAAAGAAAGGGTGGGAGTTGCGGGTAATGAAAACAGGAGGACGAGGGTGCATCTCCGAAACACCGAATGCACCCAGGTCTATGCGCTTTTCACCTTCGGGAAATCGAGTAGCCGTTTGGGGTTGGCACAACAAGGATCGATTCGAAATTTCAGTCCACGACACAAATTCCGGAAAACGATTGTGTTCCGTGGAACCAGATCTGGTAAAGTGGCTAGGTTTCAAGCCAAGAAAAGTCTTCTCACCGCATGGGAAATACTTTGTGACGAATGGCTCTCCCACCCACATTGATTTCTATGACCTCAAGACAGGGAAAAAGACTCCGCCGATCAAGCCGAACGTTCCCAAAGGAACGACATCGACCATTGTGAATTTTTGGTTTTCCAAAGACGGGCAAACAATTTTTGGCGAAGTCCACAAACGTGGACAATCTGGAGAAAATGTCAGCGTTGCTATATGGAACTTACACACGAAGCAATCCATTCAACAAGTTGTTGTCGAACCTGCAATGTTGGTTTGGGCCAAGCGGAGTCTTGTCACAAAACTTCTTCTGGGTGCTGCCGTAACGAACGACCTACGTCTCATTGCCTACGGGAGGCGATACAGCAAGACGATTCAACTCGTCGAAGTCGCCACAGGCACCATTCGGGGAGAACTTAAAGGCCACGAAGGCCCAATCGCTTCGCTTTCGTTCTCACCCGACGACCAGCAACTGGCTTCTAGCAGCGAAGACACCACGATCCTCATTTGGGACATGAACCGACCTTTTCAATCTGCGAAGTTTGCAAAACGACTCACCCAAGCGCAACTCCAAGCTCACTGGAGCACACTCAACGAACGCGACGCCAAGAAGGCCGACGCTGCCATTTGGAGTCTCGTTCGCGCGTCCAAGGACAGCCTCCCGTTCCTTGCGAAACGTCTCCGGCCCGTTCCGAGTCCTTCGAAGGATCAAGTTCAGAAACTCATCAAATCATTGAATAGCGAGAACTTCCGGACGAGGCGAAAGGCCGTGTTCGAGTTGGCGCGGTATGGCGAAGTGGTGCTCGGCGAATTGAAATCGGCAATCAAACGCAACAACCCTTTGGAGACGCAAGTTCGCCTTTCCAAGCTCATCGAAAAGGCCGAGCAAGCTGCCCTCCCGTTCGGCACAAAGGAACGAATTCGACAGTGGCGGGCTTTGGAAGTGCTCGAACGGATTAGGTCGAAAGAAGCATTTCGGTTGGTGAGAGAGTTGGCCGGTGGTGCTCCGAGTGCACGACTGACGAAGGAGGCTCGGAAGGTTCTTACGAGGATGGAACGGGTAGCAAA
>CAYYUU010000449.1:0-6475 GCA_964474955.1 uncultured Alcaligenaceae bacterium
GCAACCATAACAGTCTCGTGCGAAGCTATCGTGGGTGCCGTTTTCTTATTCAAACAACAACAAAACGGAAAGACCAACTTCAGATCAGTAAAATGTTACCAGGTGCGGAGGTGAAATTGTAGAAATTAGGTGCCCGCTCTCCTCACGCCTCATGAGTTTTTCCGCATCACCGAAAGACCTTTCCACTATGAACACCGAACTCACCACCAAACTCGAGAACACTGGCACGAAATTCATTCGCCTCGTTTGGTGTGACAACGCCAACATCATCCGAGCCAAAGCCGCTCATATCCGAATGGTGTCGCATTATATGGAGCACGGCATTGGAATAACTGCGGCCCAACAAGCTATTCCGGTCATGTATGATGCCGTCGTTTCGGAGACGGGACTCGCACCCATCGGGGAGATACGATTGATGCCGGACTGGGCGAGCATGAAGGCGTTACCCTATGCGCCTGGTCATGTTCGTGTGATGGGAGATATGGTCAAGGATGGCCAACCATGGGCCATCTGTCCTCGCGATTTCTTGAAGCGAATGATCGCCGATTGTCAACAGGAGGGTTTCGCGCTTCGTGGTGCTTTCGAGAACGAATTCTATTTGCTCCGGGATACTCCAGAGCAGTACATATCCGCCGACGACACTGTTTATGCATCGACGTTATCCATGGATCTCAACCAATATATAATAGGTGATATCGTTGAGGCGTTGTTGGCCCAAGAGATTCCTGTCGAGTTGTACTATCCCGAGTCGGGGCCGGGACAGCACGAAATTACCGTTCGTTACACCGACGCTTTACTCGCCGCAGATCGCCAGATTGCTTTTCGCGAGACCGTCCACGCGGTGGCCGACAAGCACGAGTTGGTGGCTTCTTTCATGCCCAAGATTTTCGAAGATAAGGCCGGGAGTGGTTGTCATCTTCATTTCAGTCTTTGGCAAGGTGACGACAATCTGACGGCAGACGCTTCGGGAGTCGGCGGGTTGTCGCAAAAGGCGAGAGCGTTCGTTGCAGGGATTCTCGAACATCTTCCGGCGCTGATGGCTTTGACAACTCCGAGTCCAAACTCGTACCGCCGTATTCGTCCGCACTTCTGGAGCGGTGCGTTTCGATGTTGGGGAGTGGACAACCGCGAAGCCGCCGTCCGAGTGCCTTCCGACCCGGCAGGGGGTGGAAGTTCACAGATTGAACTGAAGACGATGGACGCTTCCGCAAATCCTTACATGGCCCTCGGTGCGGTGTTGGCCGCTGGGCTCGATGGCGTTTGTCGAAATCTCGAACCGGTTGAACCAGTGGCGGTTGATCCTGGCAACTTGTCAGATTTAGAACGGGATGCCAAGGGTATCGACCCGCTTCCCACGAACTTGGGAGAGGCGATTGAACACTTGAGCCAAGATAATGTTCTTCAAAGTGCAATGGGGCCTGAGTTAGCCCGTGCGTATCTGGCGGTGCGGCGAGCCGAATGGGAATATATGGAAGAGATGGATTTGGACGACGAAGTCAAACTCTTGTTGAGGCGTTATTGATATGGATTTGTCGAAATTCCCCGCGATTGACCAACACGCACACAACGTCCTCAAGCCTGAAGCCACTGCTCAATATCCCTTCGCTGCTGCGTTTACCGAATCCCACGATCCCGAAGTTGTTGAACAACACGCACGACATACACTTTTCTTTCGCCGCAGCCTACGTGACATCGCCAAATTGCTCGAGTGCGAACCGACCGAGAGCGCCATTCTGGAAAGACGAAACGAACTCGGTTTGGAAGAACTGACTCGCACTTGCCTGGAACATTCCAACCTCGAAGCCATATATCTGGATGATGGTTTCGTACCCGACGCAATCCAGCCCATCGAGTGGCACTGTCAATTTGTATCTGTTCGGCGATTACTCCGCATCGAAGTGTTGGCCGAAAAAATTCTCCAAGAAACTACATCGTTCGATGATTTCGTGGATCGCTTTCGCAGCGAACTCGATCCGCCACCGTCGAACGTTGTGGGTTTCAAAAGTATCATTGCATATCGCACGGGGTTAGACATACAGCCCGTCTCTTGGGACATCGCCAAGAACCATTTCTTGCAACTGATTGTCGAGAATCCGAACCAACCATGTCGTCTCGATGACAAACCTCTCCTCGATTTCTTGTTTTTTCAAACGTTAGAAATCGCCGCCAAACATGAGTTGCCATTACAGTTACATACTGGCTTTGGTGATCCGGATTTGGATTTGCGATTGGCTAATCCGTTACTGCTCCGTTCTGTTCTCGAGGACCAGAGATTTCGTAACGTTCCCATAGTTCTATTACACGCGAGTTATCCGTTCGTGCGAGAAAGTGGTTTTCTCGCATCGGTCTATCCGCAGGTATATTTAGACATGGGATTATCGATCCCGCTGTTAAGTGTGTCAGGAATGCGAACCGTTGTGAGCCAACTGCTAGAGTTAGCTCCGTTTACAAAATTGATGTATGCCTCGGACGCACACTTCATCCCGGAATTATTTTTCCTCGGAGCAATGTGGGGCAGGAAGGTGTTGGGCGAAACATTAGAACAAGCCATATCCGATGGAGATTTGACGGCTGCGGAGGCAGAGGAAGTGGCCACACGCGTTCTTGCCGGAAATGCTCGGGAGCTTTACAAATAAGGAGTTTCGGACGAGGGAAGAACGGAGTCGCCAGTTATGTAGAATTGTCCCCCGAGTGCAGGTTTTCGACTTGTCTGATATCATGGAGAAAACATGGACCGTTTCAGTCGGACAGTGTTGGGGTATCACGGATGCCGAACGCCAGAAAGCATTGCTTTTGCGAAGCAACTCTTGGCCAGAGAAGCTGAGGTTTCGGATTGGCGACCAAGTACCAATGACTTTGACTGCCTTGGGAGTGGAATTTGTTTTTGGGAATTTTCGCCCGAACGAGCACGTCGGTGGACTGACGATGAAGGTATTGTCATCGGAGCCGTCATCCAGCTTGGACAGTGTCTCGATTTGACCGATTTGCGGTATACTGAGTTCTTGGAGCGTACCTTTCAGGATCTCGCAGAATCCCATGAGAAAACTGGGAAAGCACTTCCCGAAAACCGAGGGAGGGAACAGAAAGCTCGGTATCTCGACTGCCTCGTCATTAACACTCTTGTGGACGACGTGGCCAAACTGGCCTCAACAGAAGGTCAGTTTCATACAGTCCGCGGAGCGTTCGAAGAAGGTGAACCAGCATTCCCTGGTTCGATGATCCGAAAAGAAACGCACATCCAGATTGCTGTGCTCGACACGGATTGCATCCTGGGCGTGTTCCTTCCAAACTTATCGTGAGGTGACGATTATGAACAACGGGTTCTTAGAGCAAATCAAAAAGGCGCTGTCGGAAAAAACTCCAGAAGATACGATTCGCTCAATGGAACGACTCCAAGCCCAAGGACTCCTCGACGAAGATTGGAACGTGACAGGCCAGTTTCATCGATGGGACGCGTACCTCGCTATCATCGAAGTTCGATATGATGCCGACAACAAAATCGTCTGTTGCAAAAGTTTCTCGCCGATCTTTGGGAGGCCAGAAGGGCCGGAACGGGTCGACTCGCGAGAACAACTCGTTGAATGGCTTCGCGCCGGCAAGAAGCTCATCACTGCGTGGCGAGACGAGAGATTAGAACTATGGCGAGAAGGACAAACGGTCGTACTGAGTTCCGAAGGGTTCATCACCATCGAAGGGACGAACGAAGGCCGCGATTGCCTCGGAGACGTGCCAGAAAATGAGACGCTGGAAGTCTGTGACGTGGAGACCTGATTTTGGCGAAGGAGTGATTCTCTGATTTCGAAGGAGGCCACATCCGAGGTTTACCATAGATGAAACTCGAAAACGAAGTGGATTTCCAAAGTGAATTGGTGGGGCGAATCACGTCCGTGGCTCGTCGGAGTTCTTGCTCTCTCTTTGCTGATATCTGCTGGGCTCCGTTTCCTGCCAGTGTACTCGATCTTCTCGATCACCCTGGCGTGATGATGGAAACCCAGATGCGGATCGTTGTCTTTCAGCGGATTGAGCGAACTTTGCGATACTACGCGGGAGGTTGGTGTTGTGGCGACGAACAGCGTATTATCAACGAACAAGATCGAGTCAACGCGGAAGGCCACGAAAGTGGTGTCTTTCCTTCGGTCGTCACTGCCTTGACCTTTGCAGAACGTTATTTGGTTCAAGAGGCAGAATTTTCGGATATTTCGGTTTCGCGAGAGCGGCTGTTTTGGGAATATCCGAAGGACGATTTTACTTCCACTCCAGAAACGCCATAGGCGTCCGGTTGATCACCTCTCAGTTTGGTCCGAGAAGTGAAATTCATTGATCAGGTTTCCGCTTGGTTTCTTCCACAGCTTGTTTGTATTCGTTGATGATCTCAACGTATCGGAGAGCGTTTCGGCCAAACGGTTCTGGAAGGACCACCGTCATCCCAGACACGAAGAGGTGTGCAGATGCCAATTTGCTGGGATCCCCTCGTAACTCAAGAGTAATCCAAGGTTGTGTAATCCGCGATAATCCGTCCCAGGGAGGCGTCTGCTCTTTCTCGATCCCGGCGTGAAATATCTCGTACCATGTGTATCGGTCTCGGATGATCAGGAATATGTGAGTGAGTCCTTCTGGTGTGAGAATGCGTTTCCCTGATCCACTCACGATGATGTAAAGGAAGAGAACATCCCCAGAACCAAAAGACTCAATCCTACGAGCCAGATAGTCTTGGTGAACCCGGTGCTGTTTGCGTCTGGGCTCCTCCAAATGATGTAACAAAACGCAATGGAAATGCTTAGATATAGGAGCGAATGCCAGATCGCAGGCCGAAGAACAACCTTGGCCGGGTATTGTTTGTTTGGAGTCGTGCTCAAGTGAAAACCGACGGTATCTGAGGCAAAGGAAGACTATAGGCAGACAGTGGTGGGCCTCCGCTTCGCTAAAGCTCGCTTACCCCACCCTACAAAAACTATACCAAAACTCTTTTGTAGTCCAATCGTCCTTGGCGTCCGCATCTTTCTGACTACTGAGGATCCGTCATGCGTTGGTTGTTTGTTTACCATTTTCCGGCGTTGGTGATCACCTTTTTCTTCACGATGTTCATGTGGAGTTTGGGATGTTCTTTCCTGCTTTCGTTGTTCTGTAGCGGCCTCGCGGTGGCACTTCACATTACCAAGCACAAGGTCCGCGAGTATTTAGAACGCTGGATGGAAACATCGTTGGCAAATAACGGCACACAAACCGAGCAATCTCAAACGGAGCGATGCTCTGAAACCATTCGATCAAAGTAATTCCGACAGAAGTCGATTTCGTCCGCAAAGTGTGCCGTCCGCTTTTTTGGATAGCGGCAGTGCACTGCCACTCGTTTCCCTCGCTTGCGGTACGCTGGGCGCCGAACGACACGGTCGAGCTTCCGGAAACCTCCCTTCTCGGGCGAACTTCCTCTGATATCTTGATAGTGCAAGGGTAATAACACCAGCCTCCCGAGGGACACCCATCCAAACCCATTTGGGGTCTTTCGTCGTGGGCGAACAAGTCGATAACCAAGCCGAATTTTTCGCCACCAAGAGCAAACAATGACCTCAATCCTCATCGTTGACTACGGAATGGGCAATCTTCGAAGCGTTCAAAAGGGCTTCGAGAAAGTTGGCTTTGACGCCGAAATTTCCAGCGATCCGAACTGCGTAACCGAATGCCACAAACTCGTGTTGCCCGGCGTCGGAGCGTTTCGCGATGCCATCGCTCGTTTGAATTCTGCCGGGCTGGCTGATCCCATCAAAGATCACGTGCGAAAGGGCAAGCCGTTTCTCGGAATCTGCCTCGGGTTGCAACTCTTGTTCACGAAGAGTTACGAGGACGGTGAGTGGAACGGGCTCGACCTCTTTGCGGGCGAAGTCGTTCGGTTCGAACCTCGGCCCGGATTGAAGGTTCCGCACATGGGATGGAATCACTTGCGGAATCGATCGTTTCCCCCGCACCTTCTCGACTTGCCAAAAGATCCTGCCGTTTACTTCGTGCATTCGTATTACGTCGTCCCGAAAGATGCGAAAATTACGGCCACCGAGACCGATTACCCCGGTCCGTTCACGTCGGCAATCTGGCAAGATAATGTTTTTGCCACTCAATTCCATCCAGAAAAAAGTCAGAAGATTGGCCTCCAAATTCTTCACAACTTCGCCATCGTGAAGTAACATAATCTTCATAAAGAAGTTCGTTCCTGTTTGTTTCGTTTTTCCACAATCTCGGAGAATCGGCGATGCAAATCTATCCGGCGATCGATCTCCGAGGAGGTCAATGTGTCCGATTGAGACAAGGAGACTATTCGCAGGAAACGGTCTTCGGAGCCGATCCAGCGGTGATGGCCCAACGGTGGGTCAACGAAGGCGCGAAATTTTTGCACGTCGTCGATCTCGATGGTGCCAAGGACGGTCATCCGGTGAATCGACAAATTGTTCATGCGATTACAAAGGCTGTGGATGTCCCTTGTCAATTG
>CAYYUU010000450.1:0-6473 GCA_964474955.1 uncultured Alcaligenaceae bacterium
AGGAGGAGGAGGAGGAAGAGGAGGAGGATACCGGAAGAAAAGAAGCCAGAGCAGCAGACAGAAAACAAGAGACAAGAGGCAGAAGACAGCAGAGCGCAGCCAGACGCCCGCGGATTTCGTCCTGGCCAACAGCCACATTACCAACGAATCGGTGACGAAGTATCTGTTCCCCCAGGCACCGAGCGAAGTGTATTACTTGCCCGTGGAATTCAAGGACGTTGGCGACCGCAACCACGTTCGCGAAGAGGTCCGTCGGAGCTTGCAAACGTCGCCGGAGGACGTGGTCATCATCCAGGCGTGTCGAATGGATCTTTGGAAAGGACACGCCTCACTCGTTCGAGCCCTTGGCCGCCTTGCGTCGAATCCACGTTGGAAATGTTGGATTGCAGGAAGCCCACAACGCCCCGACGAAGAAGCGTACCTTCGCGACCTTCAAGAAACGGCCAAGCGATTGGGGATCGAAGACCGCATCCAATTCCTGGGCCACAGGCGAGACGTTCCGCGTTTGCTGGCCGCCGCCGACATCCATTGTCAGCCCAACACGAACCCGGAGCCTTTTGGAATTGCTTTCGTCGAAGCCTTGTACGCTGGTCTTCCTGTCGTGACGACGGCCATGGGGGGAGCGTTGGAAATTGTCGAAGACGACAGTTGTGGGATTTTAGTTCCTCCCCAAGACGAGCGCGTCCTGCCAGATGCCCTTTCTCGCCTGATCGATGATCCTGACTTGCGGATGCGACTCGGAAATGCGGGTCCAGCCAGGGCCCACTTTCTGTGTGATCGAGCGATGCAAATGGCACGTTTTGGCCAGATCGTGGTAAAGCTTTCCGGCCACAGGAGCATTGCCGCGGTCTAACGACCAAAGCTCGCTAGGGAGACGAGATGCTTCTCGGTCCCGCGAGGTTGTTCCGTCCGTTGTTGGTGACGAAAAGCGGGGAGATGATGGGAACCCAAACGTTGGAACAAGATGCGACCACCGACGTCGTCTCGAGGGCTCGGGCGAGCCTTGGGACAAGCAACCTGGCCATTTACCAGATGGTTGCCGAAGCCTTGCGTTCGCGAAACATCCAAGGCGGCACGTTCGTCGACATCGGGTGCGGGTCGGGGGGATTGTATCCATTTCTACAAGATCGATGTTCTCAGTACGTCGGCGTCGATCTTGTTCGCTACGACGGCTTTCCGGCTGGCCTTGAGTTTCACGAAGCCAACCTGGACGCCGACGAGTGGGAGCTGCCACCCATTGAGGCCGACGTGGTGGTCGCCGTCGAGACGATCGAACACCTCGAAAATCCCCGCGCGTTCTTTCGTCAATTGGTTCGAATCGCAAAGCCAGGCGGATGGGTCATCGTGACCACTCCAAAACAGGTCAGCCTGTTGAGCAAGTTGACGTTGCTGCTGAAAAACGAATTCAATGCGTTTCGGGACTCGGCGTATCCGGCCCACATCACAGCGTTGTTGGAAATCGACCTCAGGCGCATCGCCCAAGAGTGCAAGCTGACCGATGTCGGGACGGCCTTCAGTTTGCGAGGTCGCCTGCCCGGTTTGTCGTGGCACTTTCCGAAGTTTCTCTCGCGTTGGTTTTCTCGAAGTTTGTCGGACAACATTCTTGCCATCGGGAGAAGGGCCGGAAAGACGAATCCGTAGTCTGTCTGCTCTGTGAGTCGGACACCTTTCGTTTTCGTCTCTGGTATGGTTCGCGTCCGGACGTTTTCGCCGCAAATATGGAGCTGGGGCTGTTTGCGGCCGAAATATGAGAAGGGGAGGGAGATGCTCGAACGCCTTGCAAAGCCGTGGTATGTCTACCGGCCACAACAACTATTCCGGAATCTTTTCCGACGTTGGAACAAACCGAAAAATTCCGTCCTTCAAGTTCGTCTTCCTTGGTCGATGGTTCTGGAGATTGACACCCAAGAAGATATCGGGCGGAGCATTTGGCAAACGGGCATCTACGATCTTGCGGTCACGGAGGTTCTTTATCGGCTGATTCGCGAACAAGATCTCGTTCTCGACGTCGGAGCGAACATCGGTTATATGACGAGTGTGATGAGTTACCGAGCTGGGAAAACAGGAGAAGTCATCGCGTTCGAACCCCACCCATTATTACTGACTCGGTTGCAGCGCAACATTCTACATTTCCAACAGCACCCATCGGCGGCGAGCGTTACGGTCTGCCAAATGGCCTTGAGCGACGCAAATGGTCAAGGGCAGTTGGGTTGTCCTCGCGACTTTCTCGAAAATCAAGGGACCGCAAGCCTAACCTCGGGGGGAGAATCAGCCGAAGTTTTCTCCGTGCCGATGGCGTGCTTGGATGACGTCCTCGAGGGACGGCGGCCAGGGATCATGAAGGTCGACGTGGAAGGGCATGAATTGGAGGTGTTTCGAGGAGGAATCAAAACTCTTCGCTGCGGTGGCGTGCGGCACATTGTCTACGAAGACCACCGCGGGCCAAACGGGCCAACACGTTTCTTCCTTTCGGACCAGGGATATCAGATTTATCAAATCGGATGGTCTTTGCGAGGTCCCGTGCTTGCCGGTCTCGATGAGCCGTCGATTTGCCGAAGCTACGAAGCTCCAAGTTATTTGGCAACTTCCCAAGCGGCGGAAGCTCGTACGCTTCTCTCTCCTCGCGGCTGGCGGTGTTTGAGGACAGCTTCCTCGACCAAAACGTTTTAGTCGCCGAGCTGACCGGTAGGACCCGGTCAGCTCTCGAGGAAACGATGACGATCACTACTTTTATTGTGGCAGAGAGATGGCTTCAACTTCGCCGACAAAATCGAACGCAAGAGTTCGCAAAGCAATGCATGAAAGACTTCTTGCGAAGCACGCCTTGTTTTGGATTCAGTTATTTGTCCTGACGCAGGTAGTTTGCCAAATTGCTCTGTTGTTCGGAGCTATTGGTCAGCTCCGAATTTTGGTACGGGGCCTTTCCTTTGGCGGCAGCTTACTGTTGTTCGTATTGATTTCGGGCAAAGAAAAGCAACACCCGGCCCTACCGTGGGTGATGGCCGTGTTGGCCATCATTGGGCTCAACATCTTCCACCCGACTACGAACACGTTCTTGGCCGCCATCGCCCAAGTGATGCTGTACTTCGCGATCTTGTCGCCGCTCTTTTGGGTGTCGCGTTTGAACGTCACCTCGAACACGTTGACGCGAATCTTGTTACTCCTTTGGGTGTTTCACACGGTCAGTGCCACACTCGGTGTGTTGCAGACGTACTTCCCGGGCCGCTTCCAACCGAGTGTGTCGACGACCGTCATGGGGATGGGAAAGATGGCCGAGGGGTTGAAGATCGAGTTGGCCAACGGAGAGAAAGTGTGGCGTCCAATGGGCCTGACGGACATGCCGGGAGGGGCCGGGACTGCCGGAATGTATGCATTTCTCTTTGGCTTGGGGTTTCTATTCTATTGGAAATCGTGGCCCATGCGGGCTGCCAGCATAGCCAGCTTGGGCATTGGGTTGTGCTGCATTTATTTAACCCAAATTCGGTCCCTGTTGATCATGTCCCTGATATGTGCCGTCGTTTTCGGGTTCATCTTGTTCCGACGGGGAGAACTGCAAAAGCTCATTGGGGTCATCCTGTTGGTGCCCGCGGTCGTGGTCGGAAGTTTTATCTGGGCCATTTCCGTCGGTGGCGAGAGCACATCGGATCGCTTTGCCTCACTCACCTCAAAACGGGCCGACAAGGTCTACTACGAAAATAGAGGGGGTTTTTTGGAACGGACGGTCACGAAACACCTTCCGGAGTATCCCGTCGGGGCAGGTCTTGGTCGGTGGGGCATGATGCACCACTATTTCGGAGACGAATATGACCCGGACAGTCCACCCATCTGGGCCGAAATTCAGTGGACGGGTTGGTTATTCGATGGGGGAATTCCGCTCATCGTGACGTACTTCGGGGCGTTGCTTGTAACGTGTTGGGTGAGCTATCAAATTGCCATTAGCCGGCTCCCCGGACAAGTCCCCATCTGGGGCGCGTTGATGTTGGCGTACAACATCGGGGTTTTGGCGATTACGTTCAATTATCCGATCTTTGTGAGTCAAAGTGGAACAGAATTTTGGATGCTCAATGCAACGTTGTTCGGTGCGGCGGTATCTGCCAAGCGACAACTTCAAAATGAACGACAAGGCTTTTCCCAGAATTCCGTTTCTCCTGCGGGCCAAACCGATCAACGGTAAAAAGGCATTTCGAATATGAAACCGTTTCTGATAGCGACCGGCGACCTCGTCACGACTGGTGGAATGGACCGGGCCAACTACGCATTGGCTTGGCGAATTGCTCAGCAAGGGGCTCCCCTGCACCTTGTGGCTTATCGGGTAGCTCCCGAGTTGACGGACCTGCCCAACGTGTCGTTCCATCAAGTCTCGAAAATCGCCGGTTCGTACCTCCTGACTAGGCCCGTCTTCGACCGCGTCGGACGCTCCTGGGCAAAGAAAATTGCCCAGCAAGGAGGGAGAGTCATTGTCAACGGCGGTGGTTGCATCTTCCCGGACGTGAACTGGGTTCACTATGTCAACGCGAGCTATGCCCCCAGTGGCGGCGGTTCGTTGTTCCAGCGGACGAAACGGCAGGTGGCGCACCGACTTGGTTTGCGCAGTGAGCGGAAGGCCATCCAAAAGGCCAAAACCATCATCGTCAACTCGGAACTCACGCGAAACCAACTCCTGAACTCGTTCGAACTCGATCCGAGCTGCGTCCATGTCGTCTACTACGGCATTGATCCCGACTTGTTCTGTCCCGGGGAGGCGGAACGGGCCAGTCGTCGGGAAGAACTCGGGTGGCCCGTCGACCGACCCCAGGTGGCGTTCATCGGGGCGTTTGGAGACCACAGAAAGGGTTTTGAGACAGTATTTCAGGCGTGGGAAGCCCTTTGCAAAAGTTCGGACTGGGACGCAGACTTGGTGGTCATTGGTCGTGGGGCGGAGCTTGAGAATTGGAAGCAACAAACCGAATCTGCCGGTTTGGGCAAGCGGATTCGGTTCCTCGGGTTTCGTCAAGACGTCCCGAAATTGCTCCAAACTTGTGACGCGCTCGTGGCACCAACCCGCTACGAGGCTTACGGGTTGAATGTCCACGAAGCGCTCTGCTGTGCTCTCCCGGCATTCGTTTCCGCGAACGCCGGAGTCGCGGAACGGTATCCGGAAGGGCTTCGACATCTTCTCTTGCCCGACCCAACAGATGCGACCGACCTGGCCAAACGTTTGCAGGATTGGCGGTCGAATCCGGAAGAACACAAACCACAACTCCACGCACTCTCAGAGCACTTGCGCAGCCAAACCTGGGATTTCATGGCGGATAACATCCTCCAAATCCTCGACGAAACAGACTTCCAAGAACCCCAGACGTCGCATTCGGACGAGGCGAGTCAAACGAGCCACTTTGCGATTGCGACGGACTCCCCGACGGTGTGATCCCACCGGATGCAGAGCCGGACCCACGCGATCTTTCGAGAACGTGGTCACACTCGGATAATTCCGGTGGAGGCAAGAAGATTGGTCTCTACCTTGCTGTTCCCCTGCAAGAGGTTTTCCTTCAGCCTGAGATTCCCGAGTCGCCAATTTGGAGGGAGAGGAAGATGTCGGATTTCTTGTTCAGTTCCCAGAGGGTTGCGGATGGTTCTCTGACTCGTGTCCTCCAAAACCTGCCGATTGCTCCCGAGAACCTCGACGTTCAAGAGTTCCACGGCGATTGGGGATCGGTGGCCGTGACGAAGAACCTTTATCGCGGTTTTGCTCCCGTGGAAACGGAAGATCATCTTTTGTGTGTTATGGGAGGCCCACGTCTGCGATTAACCGGTTCGGGGAGAACGGACGACCCGAAACGAAGTAGGTCCACTTTAATCTTCCAGGCCATGCTTGAGGATCGAATCCACTACGATTCGGACTTGGGCGGGTCGTTCGCTTTGTTGTTGGTCGACAAGCAACGAAAGAAAAGCACGTTTGTCACGGATCCGCTGGGTGCCATTCCGGTCTATATTTCCCGGAGCACGGACAGCGACAATTTGCGGGTCGTCGGCACACACGTCGATTGCGTCGCCCGCGCCGCTGGCAGAATGCAGGACGTGGACCGTGTGTCTCTGGTCGACTTCTTGCTCAACGGCACGGTTTGCTTTCCCCATACGTTCTTTGAGCAAGTCGAACAGGGAGCGCCAGGGAGTGTTTTCCGACTCGACCACGACACAGGTACTTTGGGGCAGCAGTTTTACTGGCTTCCGCGAGAAGAACACGGATTCTCCGACGTCCGGGATGCCGCGTTGGCGATGCGAACGGCCTTTTTGTCTGTTGTCCAAAGCCTCGTGCAAGACTGCCAACGAGTTGGAGTTCTCCTGAGCGGAGGAATGGATTCGAGGGCTTTACTCGCGGCGGTTCCCTCGGATAAAGAACGAGAATGCTACACCCTGACAGATTCGTTCAAACGCGAAGCGAGTCTCGCCCAACAAGTGGCCAAGATCTACGGGGCGACCTGGCATAGTGGTTT
>CAYYUU010000451.1:0-6471 GCA_964474955.1 uncultured Alcaligenaceae bacterium
ACTCATTTAGACAGTCGGCATCGGCCTCGGGTTTGTGTCTGGATTTTAGAATACTTGATGGTGGTCCGGACTTATTTCCTACCAGCCTGAAGTGCGAGTTTTGAAGTTGCGATGGACGAATGAATAGTTATGGTTGTATCGTTTTTGTTTTGAGCCGCGGAGCGGCTCAAAACAAAGACAAAAAGACAACCTCGAACACAACTATCCAAAAGTCCAGCGCAACCTCAAAAAACGCGAGCGAAGGGTCTTTGTTTATCCTTCCCATTTTCCACAAGCCAGAGGCGCGAGCGAAGGATTTTTGGTTGGCCTTCGGTCGCGCCTCTGGCTTCTTGAAGACGAACGCGAACTCCAAAATCCAAAGCACACTATCAGCAACGTCCTTTACACGACTTGAGACTCGCCTTGTTTCAAACCGCGGAACTTGCCATGATCCGACTCCAAAGCAAGGACGAGTTTACAGAGTCGCATGAGGTTAATCCATGCCGCAAAAGACTTTCACCGCTACCGTGGTCCTCCGCTGGATGATGGGGATCACCATGGCCGTTTTGATCGTGGCCATTCCTTGGCTGTATCACCGCCATTTATATTCCCGGATCAAACGCCTCCGGGTCGTCGAGGTCGGCAAGTTCTATCGATCGGGAAGGGCGACTGCCGCGGGGCTGGAACAGACAATCAAGAGGTATCAGATCAAGACCGTTATTAATTTGATGAACGAGGAACCGGAGCCCGAACTCGCCTTAGGTTTCTTCGACCCTCGCACGATAAGTCAGCGTGAGGTTTGCGAACGCAATGGGGCGAAGATGATCTACCTACCGGTCGACTTGGTTTCGCGATATAAAGTCGGCGAGAAACACCCCAAGGCGATTGATGAGTTCCTGAAGATCATGGATGACCCAAAGAATCATCCTGTCTTGCTTCATTGTCGGGCCGGGCTCCACAGAACGGGATGTTTGTCGGCCGTCTACCGGATGGAGTACAATGAATGGAGTCCCGAGTTGGCCTGGCGAGAATTGCGAGCCCACGGCTTCGGTGAACACAATTGCTACGGGGACAATGATTATATCGTCCAATATATAGCCCAGTATGTTCCAAGGAATGAGCGGAACAAGACTCTCGTGGCTCAGCGGAAATCTAGGGCCTCTCAACAACCAACTCTACCGGCGGATGTGAAGGGCAGTTCATCAGGTGTGCCTGCCTCTGCATCGAAGAGTTCAGGGCGACCAAAGCCAGACCAAGCGTCCTCAACTCCTGGGATGGATTGGACCACCTTCTACAAAACGCACCCCGAGTTCTTTTCACCGATCCCTCGCAAGGCATTGCCCACACAGAAGTTCTCGGACGAACCGCCAATATCGAAAACGAATCGATAATCCACCGAGCCTTCGACTCCTTCTTGGGATCCAGACCCGAGAAGGAGTCATGTGTGTATATATATATATTCCTTCCGATGGCCAACATCATTCTTTGCGAGAGCTAGAGCTACGTCATGTTCACCGTCATCGATCGACTCCTCATCCGTAGTTACGTGAAGTCTTACTTCATCTGCCTGGTGAGTTTGTTGAGCCTCTACATTGTGGTGGATTTGTTCAATAACATCGACGACTTTGCCCGCATCGAAGGCGACCTGTTGCTCACCCTCCAACACATTGGAGCGTATTACAGTGTGCGGACGGCATTCATCTTCGACCTGCTGTCTGAGGCAATCGCCCTTTTGGCTGCGATGTTTACGATAGCGTGGATGCAGCGAAATAATGAATTGTTGCCTTTACTTTCGGCGGGAGTGTCGGCCCGTCGGGTGTTACGACCCGTGTTGTTAGCCGCCTGTATGTTGAGCCTCGTGAATGTGGCCAATCAAGAACTCGTCATTCCGAATATTGGTGGATTGTTCACTTCGAAAGATGACCCGAATGGTGAGAAGCCGATATTGGCGAACGGTGCTTTTGCGTCGAATGACATCCATATTTCGGCCCGCATGGCGATCCGTAAACATAAAAAAGTGATCGATGCGAATATTGTGATTCCGCCGAAGGTGGCGAGTGGTTCGGGATTTCATTTCTATGCTGCCGAAGCCGTCTACGTCCCGGAAGGAAACGGACGGCATTCCGGGGGTTGGATGTTGACGAAGACGACCCCCGAAAAGCTCCCGCCGAATGTTCCCCGGACGGTCCTGGTCCCCCTGAGTAACGGGCAATATTTTTTATATTCCGATGATATTGACTTCGAACGCATGACCCGGAACATGAAATGGTATAAAGAACTCTCGACCTATCAGATCTATGAACAACTCGATAATCTGAGTTCGAGCCGATTATCAAACATGGCTGTATTTTTCCACATGCGGCTCACCCGTCCGATTTTGAGTATCATCCTTGTAGTCATGGGGATGGCCATCATCATGCGGGACCAAAATCGAAATGTTTACATCAGCGCGGGATTCTGTATCGTCATTTGTGCGGTATTTTACGTTGCGTGTGTCGCGGCGAAGTATTTTGGGGATCACGAAATCCTCACGCCGGCTCAAGCGGCGTGGCTGCCGGTGTTCATATTCGGACCGAGTGCGTTCGTGTTGTTCGATGCGGTTCATACCTAACTATGCTTGTTTGGAGAGTGTCGTTTTTCGGTCGTGAGTTCGGATAAAGAAGTATCGCAAACGCAAGAGCGGTCCTTTTCGGTGGCACGTCCCCGAGCCAGTGCTCCTTTTCTTGGGAGGGGCGTGGGTCTGATGGAGATCCGTCGGCCCGAACGAACGACCGAAAACCTTTTCGCGGAGCGAAAAGCAACTCTCTTGACCACCCCCTATTCCTTCTCTGTTGGATATCCCTTCCCTTTCCACGCATAGATCCCACCGGGGAACCGTTTCACGTTTTTATATCCCAGCTTCCTGGCCCACATGGCAGCGTTGTGACTGCGAAGGCATTTGACGAATCCACAATACACGACGATGAGTTTTTCCTTATCGTCGCCAAGTAATTCCTCGAAGTCATCTTTGGATTTTCCCCCCGTCGCGTCGGAATCCCACTCTTCCATCTCCTTCTCTTTCGAGAAGAGAAACTGTTTGGCGCCGGGCAGGTGGGCACTCTTATAACTCGCCTCATATGGCATCGCGTCGACAATCACCATGTCCGTTTCTTTGTCGAGGAGTTCCTTCAGTTCCTCCGCAGTCACGATGCCGTAATCTCCCCGTTCGACCTCACGAGCGAAGTTGACGGCGACTTTCTCGGTATCGACTTCTTGTTGGAATTTGTTACGTCCACAGCCAATCGAACTCAACATTACTGTGGAAACGACGATCATGGCGAGGAATTGTCGCATGGTCTATCCTCTTGCTTCTTTCCGTTTTGTTGTTTGGTCCAGATTTCTTGACGCCAAAATAAAAAGAGACAACCGATGAGCAGGACGATATTGCGTCCCAAGGCGGGCCACAGTCCCGGTCCCGTCCAGCGTTGCGTATCGATCCCAAAACAACCGCAATCGATTTCTAATCCTATCCAGAGTCCGTAGCCCAAGACACCGACGAACACAATCAACAAGCCCGCAATCACGTATAGACCCCATCGAAGGCGAAAGATGAGGGAGAATGCCCCAACGGTTTCTGCGACTAATAACGCGAGGGCCGTGGGCATTAACAGGCTTTCGTGAACGATTCCGAAGTCCGATATGGATTGCAAGAAATGATCGAATCGCCAGGGGTGACTGTGACCTGAGGACGGAACCCCACCGGAAACTTTCGCGATCAGATATTCGACGTCGAGGACCTTTGTGAAAACGGCAACGAGAAACAACAAGCCGATGACCAGCCGAAGGAGAAAATCAAGATACAACGTCCAGCGGTGTGTTTTCATGTTGCTGTCCAGATACTCAATTCAAGAATATGGTTTTATTTTATGGAGCTTGGGCCAAAGCCACAAACGACTTTGAACATTCCATAATCAAATCACGCGGCTACTCGTCTCTTCGGGTTGCATCAAAAAATACTGTTGCCTACAATCCGGCCCGCTCTGCACGGATGCAGTCAGGAGGCGACTCGCAGATGTCCATCGAACAACGTAATTCCGACGACACGCCTTGGGTCCAGCGGGGACTGTTGGGGCTCGTCAACGTTTCGCAACGGTTTCCCAAATCAGTGCTCGCACTGGTAGTCCTGTTGATAGGTCTGTCGATTTATTTGGCCTTGACGCAGTTGACATTCTTGACCCAGCGAAACGACTTGGTAAGCCCCAAACGCGACCACTTGCAACGTTGGCGGCAATACGTTGCGGAGTTCGGCGACGATGATGATATGGTCGTGGTTGTGCAGGGCAATGACGCACCTGCCATGAAGCTGGCCCTCGACGAACTCGCTGAAAGACTCGAAAAGCATCCAGATCTGTTCGATCGCGTATATTACAAAGTTGACCTCCGCGACCTGCGCAAGCGAGCCTTGCTCTACATGCCTACAGACGAAATCCGCAAGATCAACCGGGAACTGGACGAGATGAACGTCTTGCTGATTCCGTGTTTACTCAATGCGGGCAACCCGCGATTCGGTTGGGAATCGCTGACTCTTTCGAACCTCCTGTGGGAGATCAATCACGGGCGGCTATACTTGTGCAGTAAGAACGGCGAAGTGAAAGAACGCGAGGCCAAGTTCTTTGCCCAGGTTGCCAAAATTTTCGATTCGGCCACGGAAACTCTCAAGGACCAGAAGAACTACGTCAACCCGTGGCAAAGCGTATTGCCGGAGAAAAAGGACCAGAGCCAAGACCTCCTCGCCGACCCGCAGTATTTCATGAGTGAGGACGGTTCTCTCGCGTTCTTGTTGGTCCGACCGGCCACCAAAGACTTGTCTTCGTTCACGCTCGTTCAGAAAAACGTCGATGCGTTACGCGGCTTGCTTGCCGAACTCCGTGAGAAATACCCGGACCTCGAATTTGGCCTGACCGGTCTGCCAGTCATGGAGAACGACGAAATCGAAGCCTCCCAGATGGACACCTGGCAAGCTTCCTGGATGGCTCTTGCGGGCGTCTCAATCTTATACCTGTTGGTCTATCGTTGCGTTCGCTATCCGGTCTTGACGATCAGCACGTTGCTCGTCGGCATGGTGTGGGTGCTGGGGTGGCTCACGATCACGATTGGGCACCTCAACATGCTCTCGGCGACGTTCGGAGTCATGCTCATCGGAATGGGTGACTACGGAGTGTTGTTCGTCACGCGGTATGAACAAGAACGAACAGCGGGATTCGACATCCAGACGGCCCTGCGGAACACGACTCGCAAGGTCGGTCCGAGTATCTTGACGGCGGCCATCACGACAGCCGTGGCGTTCTTCACGGCTCTGTTCATTGACTTCCGGGCCATCGCCGAACTCGGTTGGATCGCCGGGAGCGGCGTCGTATTGTGTGCCCTATCTTGCTTCACTTACCTGCCCGCAATGATTCGCGTCCTCGATCGAAAACCGAGTCCGATTCCACAGCGGGAAATCGTTCCGCTGCCAGGAATCGTTCGAACTCCGCCGCAGGCTGGAACCAAGGACGAGACTTTCCATTTGTTGCCATCGGCTTTCACAAAACACCCCTGGATCGTCATGGCAGCAGCGTTGGTGTTTGTTGCCGTCGGGGGATATTTCGCGTTCAGCGTCAAATACGACCACAACTTACTTCACATGCAGGCCAAAGGCCTCGATTCGGTGAAGTGGGAACGCATCCTGATTTCCAAGACGTCCGGGGCGAGTTGGCACGCCGTCCTGTTCACCAACACGCGGGAAGAAGCCATCGAACTCAAGAACCGATACGAGAGGCTCAAGAGTGTGAGTAAGGTCGTCGAGGTGGCCTCACTCATACCGCAAGACCAAGGGCTCAAGCTCAACTTGATGGAAAACATCTACAGTCGACTGCAGCGTCTCCCTACACCCGGAGAGATCACCCACAGCGCCCCGAAGATCGGATATCTCGAGACGTTGCTTACGGATTTGATTGGAAGACTTGGGCCGTGGCCCAAGAAAAATGCCGAAGCCAGTCAGCTTCGGAAGAGTCTGATCCGGTTCCAGAAACAACTCGGTCGAACGGCGGAGATACACGCCGTCGCGAACCTGAACGTTTTCGAGACCAGCTTGACGACGGACCTTTGCCGGGACCTCCACAAGCTCAAAGAGGTCGCAAAGCCAGAAGCCATCACGGTGGCGTCTTTGCCAAAAAGTCTTCGCGAAAGGTATGTCGGCAATAGTGGGAAGTATCTTTTGCGGATCTTCGGAACGGGCTCGCTTTGGGAATTCGGCGAACTCGAAAAGTTTGCCGACGCGATTAAGGAAGTGCATCCCGACGCGACGGGAAAACCATTCTCCACGTTGACGGGCCTGAAGCTCGTTCGAGACGGTTTCAAGTGGGCAGGCATCTACGCGCTGATTGCGATGATCATCGTGTTGCTCGTCGACTTTCGCAATGCGTACCACGCAGGACTCGCACTGATTCCCCTGGTCATCGTGATCTTCGTTTC
>CAYYUU010000452.1:0-6445 GCA_964474955.1 uncultured Alcaligenaceae bacterium
CCCATCAACGACTACTGTCTGCCACGAAAATGCTCGCGACGGTTCGGAAGTTGCTTCCTGCGGAGGCGAAAGAAGAGAGCAGCGGCGAGCCCAAGAACATGCCTTCAAAACCCAGGGCCACAACCCTCAAAGCAAGAAAGCAACCAGAGCCAGCCAAGCCTACCCATCCCAGAGGCATTAGCCGAAAGGCTTGCCCAGTTTGTGGCGAGTAACTGAGGGAACACAATCGCGGTAGCAAGACTTGGTGAGGATTGAGGAGGTGGATGGTCCGCACTGTTGCTTATATTCGAGACGGGTGAATAGTCCTCGGATGGGCTTGCAAACTTGGTGGGGCTGCCACGACAAACCAAGATCAAGTCTTGAGTCCGAGATTTCAGAGTTCCTTTTCGAACAGGGGAAAACTCGGCTTCGAACTTGAGCGATCGGGTGAGCGGCCGCAAACTTTGGGAGCATTGGGCTCGAGAAAACCACCGAGAGAATTCACAGAGGGTTTTCTTCCCTCTGCCTTCTGCAATTCGATGGAATCAAAAAGGAGTCCCAAAAGGACACTCTCCGGAATAAGTCTCCCAACATCCAGGCAACGCCACTCTCTGTCTGTTGGGATTGTAAGGATTGGACAACACAAGACGTCGATCAGATAGCCCCGATTCATCCCATCCAACTTCAGCGGTCAATCAGACCGCTGAACTTCGATGCGCGAACCTTCCGTGGTTTGCTCATCTGGTTTGCCAATCTGCAAGCATGTTTAACGCATCCAGCATCTGCCTCGCGTGACCGTTTCAGAATGCCAGACAAGCCCACCCTAGAGTTTCCAACAGGAACAGATAAGACGGATTCGTCCTTGGCGTCGTGATCTGCTTTGACGCAAGCTTGCGGAACGCTTGGGGAGGGTTCTGGGTGATATTCGCCAACGACTCTGTTCAATTCCGGTAGCCAAAGGAACTATCAAGCAATCGGTTCGCTCTGTGCGGATCAACAGACATCTCAGCAATGGCGGTGAATATTCGCTCACCCGTGCTGGGATCTGCAACCATTTCCTCGAAGCCCGGTCGCGTGAGTAAGAGCACCGAGCCAGCCATCTCCAGGAGCCCAAACCGGCCCCAGGAATTGGACTGGGTATTGAGTTTTGTCGGCTTCTCGCCCTTCAGCGAACGGAGGATCAAAAGGCATTGAACTCTGTCTCCGGCGCAGCGAAAAGTGAGATTGTACGGGACGTCGTTGTCACCTGCCGAGAGGGCTTTCACCTGCTCGGTCACCGCACGGCACACTTCCGCAAAGTCTGTTCCCTCGAACAGGAAAACCTCGGCTGGCCAGCCGAGCAGACGACTGACCGTACAGTCGCGAGTGCTGAGAATTTGGCGTATGATGTGTCCGCAGTCGAGGTTGGCCCAGAGGGCCACAGTCCCTTTGTGATACTGAAAGTGAAAATGGTAGACACTGGCTCCGGCGCGAACCCCATTAAAGATCCCCTCGTATTCCGGTCCCAGTTTGCGCAATAACTCGACACCCGCTCTGAGATGATGTTCAGTCAGTTGTTGGGGCTCAGGTTGAGGAGTGACGAGCATGAAATGATTGAAGCCCCACGGCCACAGGTTTACCACAATCAAGTAGTCCAAGCCGGCATACCGCACGGCTTGAACGAGGTGGGGGCTCCGCTCAAGCGAATCAAACGGGCAGATCAGATCGCCAGGAGGCGGTGTGTGTGGCAGGACGGACTGTTTGCTTGGGACGGCCTCCCCGCCATCGGGTTGCTTCCTCTCCGCGGTAGATGATCCACTCGTGGACTTGTGCGTGGCGTTTCGCATAGGTCGAGTGATCTGGGCCACATAATCAGCGCGGCCGGCATTAAGAAGTAACTCGAACGTGAGCCCGCCATACTTCACAAGGTGGCGTTCCGGATGAAACAAGTAGGGGAGCTGAGTTGTCGTGGGCCAAGTGCCACTTCGCACTTGATCAAAGACGTGTTCCAATAACTCCCGCAATCCGTCTGCATCTTCCATTTCAGTAACGGTGGAGATCGTTAGCCCTTTTTCTTCAACCAGGCAGTCAAGGAAAGAAGTGCTCCGGAAATGATCGTCATGCCGGAACGACTCGCGGAACGTGCAGCAGGCTCCCTCGCCGGCACCGCAACCCTTGCCGCCGACCATGTCGTGCGGAAACGCCTTGAACACCTGCTTGATTTGGGAGCAAGAGCCACCGGAGTCGTGAATCATACAACCCTCCCTAAGTCTTGGAGTCGATGACCGAGTTGGTCCAGGTCACCACGTTCCAGCGAATTGACGACCCCCAGTCAGGGGAATCACAACGCAATGCAGTCCGGCCTGCAGAAGTTTTTACAGACATCAACAAAGGCCCGCAGCGATGGCCAAGAGCACAACGCTTCGGACCACGTTCCGCTACACAGAGGCATACATTCCAGAAAGTTTGACGAGTTCCTGGAATGCCTCCACCTCTTCCGAGCTGCCGACCACCAAGGGCGTTCGTTGGTGCAAATGCTCTGGTTCGATATCCAGAATTCGAGATTGGCCATCCAGGGCTTTGCCCCCGGCTTGTTCGGCGAGGAACGCGATGGGGTTCGATTCGTAGAGCAATCGCAATTTCCCCTCCGGATTTTTCTCGGTGGGTGGATAGAGGAACACCCCTCCTTTCAACAAGGTTCGATGAAAGTCGGCAACAAGCGAACCGATATAGCGGTGACTGTATTCCCTGCCTAGATGGCCGCTTCGAAGATGCTCGATGTACTGACGGTAACACTCAGGGAAGGAATCCCAGTAGCCATCATTGCACGAGTAAATCTTTCCTCGCTTCGGCATTTGGATGTCGGGATGGCTCAGCACATAGGCACCAATCGCAGGATCGAGTGTAAATCCCGAGACCCCATGCCCAGAAGTGTAAACTAAGATGGTTGACGAACCGTAGACAACGTACCCCGCTGCGAGTTGCCGGAGGCCAGGTTGTAACACGGTCGTGGCAAGATCGTCGTCTTTGGTCATGCCCTGCGGCAGGGCGAGAATAGAAAAGATGGTTCCGACGGTGACGTTGACATCAATGTTTGAAGAACCATCCAACGGATCAAAGAGGACGACATATTTTCCGGTTCCGGATCGGCCATCGAACACAATTACGGAATCATTTTCTTCCGAAGCGAGCACCGCGACATGCTCCCTGACACCCAGGCAGTGAATTAAGGCCTGGTTTGCGTAAACGTCCAACTTTTGTTGGGTTTCTCCGTGGACGTTGGACGTGTCGACGGTCCCTAATACGTCAAGCAACCCGGCTCTTCGAACCCGAGCCTCTATCATTTTGGTTGCCAGGGTTATCCCCGAGAGCAGCCACGAAAAACTTCCCGTCGCGTTGGGCGAGTACTTCCGCTGCTCTCGCAGGATGTGTTGTTGCAATGTCGTGATGAGGGGTTTGTTGTCAAACTCCAAAGTGTTGATGCGAATCGTCATGAATCACTCCTTTCCAGCAAGGCTCTTTCCCCAGACCCACATCCCACCTGACGAGCAAACTGTGTTCCATTTCCCATCAACGTCTCGTCGTTCGCGAGCAGTTCACGTTTGAGTTGGGCACGTCAACACGAACAGGCAAAATGCCTGTTCTACGTGGAGCAGGGTTCCAGCCTGCTCGAAAACTCAAACGATGAATCGAGCTTGCCCAAATCAAACGGGATTCGGTCTAGTGAACCATGGCAAAGCCACCGTTAATGTCCAAAACGGCACCGGTCACGAAGGCGGCTGGTTCGGACGCCAAATAAACCACTCCGGCGGCGACCTCTTCGGGTTCTCCAAGACGCCCCACGGGCGTCATTCCGATAACGGTGTCGAGGCCGGCTTGGGGGACTTTTGCGGTCATTCCAGTTTTGATGAAACCAGGTGCCACGGCATTGACCGTGACGTTCTTTCGGGCGTACTCGCGCGCGAGCGCTTTCGAAAAACCAAACAAGGCAGCTTTTGCCGCGGCGTAGTTGGCCTGGCCAAAGTTGCCCACTTCCCCAATGACGCTGGAGATGTTGATGACTCGACCCCACTTGCGTTCGGCCATCTCGTCGATGAATTGCTTTGTCACGAGAAAGACGCCCGTCAAGTCGGTATTGACGACGGTGTCCCACATCTCCTTGGTCATCTTCTTGAACGACTTATCCTGGGTGATCCCGGCGTTGTTCACCAAGATGTCGACTTTGCCAAAATCGCGGATGATCTCTTCGTGCATCTTTTGGACTTCGTCGGCGTCGGCGATGCTGTGGGCATAGACTTCCGACTTGCGTCCCAACTTGCGGATCTCATCACACACGAGTTGGGCGGCTTCTTTCCCTGTGTTGCAACTCACTGCGACGTCCGCTCCGTGCTGGGCCAGTGCCAACGCGATGGCCTTTCCTATCCCGCGTGACGCACCAGTCACAAAGGCCGTTTTCCCTCTGAGATCGAAAGTAGGGACGCGCACCGATTCCGCTGAGGCCTCGACCATGATGGGCTCCTTTTTGGGTCTTGTTATTTGAGAAGTTGAAGGACGTGCCTTTTCTCTGCCGGCCTCGCCTGTCCTTCTTCGACGGCTTTGCGCTTGGCAAGGGAACAAATGAAATAGTGGCTGGGGCTTCGCTCCGTTGTCTTCACGGTCCGATTGCTTCACCCGACAAGCGCCTCCCGCAAGCGCCAAACACATTCCCAAAGCGCTCGTTCCAGCCGCAATTAGAACTACGAACTCATCTCGACGGCCAAAGCCACAGCCTCGCCACCGCCGATACACAAAGAAGCAATGCCACGCTTGCCCCCGGTTTGCTTTAGCCCGTTGAGCAAAGTCACCAGAATGCGAGCACCGCTACAGCCAATGGGATGGCCCAAAGCCACCGCACCGCCGTAAATATTGACCTTCTCGGCAGGAATCTTCAAATCTTGTTCCGCGGCCATCGTTACGGCAGCAAAGGCCTCGTTGATTTCAAATAAGTCGGTATTGTCAACGGACCAACCTGTTTGCTCGAACAGCTTTCGCAAAGCCCCGATGGGTGCCAACGTAAACCACTCTGGTTCCCGGCTGAAGGTGGAGTAACCGACAACCCGAGCCATTGGTTTTAGGTCATTTTTTTCGCAGGCCTGTTGGGACGCCAGCACCAGCGCCGCTCCCCCGTCGTTGATGCTTGACGCATTTCCTGCCGTAATCGTTCCCTCCGCACTAAAGGCGGGCCGGAGTTTCCGCAGCTTTTCCTCATTAAACTTCGATGGCCCTTCGTCTTCGCTCACCGTGATGGTTTGTTTCTTCATGGCCACAGAGACTTGAACGATCTCGTGTTGGAAGATGCCATCGGCCATGGCCTTCCTTGCCCGAGTATGACTGCGGACGGCAAAATCGTCCTGGTCTTGTTTGGTCAGATTACACTTGGCGGCGCATTGGTCGCCATAGGTCCCCATGTGCTTGTTGCCGTAAACATCCCACAACCCATCATGGATCATGGCATCGATCAGTTCGCCATTGCCCATGCGGTATCCCTGTCGAGCTTTGGTGAGCAGATAGGGCGCACGAGTCATATTTTCCATTCCACCAGCGACGACGATTTGGGATTCCTCAAGCCGAATCGCCTGGGTAGCCATCATGACGGCCTTGAGTCCGGACCCACACACTTTATTCACGGTCGTCGCCCCCACCGAAACAGGAAGGCCAGCCCGAATACTGGCTTGGCGTGCGGGATTTTGTCCCAACCCAGCAGCCACGACGTTGCCCATGATGACTTCGCTCACGGACTCGGGCTTGACGCCCGCGAGTTCGAGAGCTTTTTGAATACTGATCGATCCCAGTTCCGGCGCCGGGACCTCACTCAACGTACCACCCATGCCACCAATGGGGGTTCGGATGCCGGACAGAATAAACGCATCACTTGCCATGAATCGGTTCTCCTAAAAGGTCTCCTAGAAATGTCGGACTTGTCAGTTTCATGACAAAGATCAAACAGAGATGGGCGTAGGCGATCATCGGAACGTTTTTGGGACTGCCCCAAGAATCTAGAAGTCCCGAGCGTTCTCCGGAGTTCAGGCTGCTCCCTTGGTCATGATTTCGGTCCACTTGCTCACCAAATTTTGCATGTCCTTCAACTGCGTCTCGTAGGTCAATTGCAGGCAATCAAAATTCTTCTTCCACAGTTCGAGGTTCTTCTTGCGAAGTTCATCCAGGTCCGTATCCTTGGCCGCTTCGAAAGCCGTTTCGATATTCTTCATGCCAGCCTGAAATTGCTTTTCGAGCGACTCTTGCTGCTGTTGCAGCAGATTCTTGGTCGTCTGCACCCAGTTTTCTTGAAACTGTTGGAAATGCTGCATTCCTGGGGTCGGCGTTGGCGATTGAGTGGACCACAGTTCGAGCCAACGTCGGAACATCTCTTGTTGCATGTGCAAAGTCGTGTTCGCAGCCTTTTGCATGTTTTCGTAGACTTGATCAAACATCCTGATCCCTCCTCTTG
>CAYYUU010000453.1:0-6439 GCA_964474955.1 uncultured Alcaligenaceae bacterium
GGTTTTGTGTACCTAATTTTCCGTTCCCGACTCGAATTTTGGTGTTCGCCACTGAAAACCCTAAATCGATGAGAGCAATGTAATTTGCTCAAGAGCAGGAACTGCCTGCGGTCTTGAGAGGAGTATGGCTGCCGGCAATGCTTAGGGTGACAGGCATCCCATTTGCACAGACGTTGATTGTCGGAAAGGAGTATTTTGTTCGACTACAAAGGAGAAACATCCATGAGAAACATTAGCCCAAACAAAATTAATGATCGTCAAAAGAGACGCGCGGAGCACATCGCCGAACAACTGATGAAGCAAGGTGTGGGTCGGGACGAGGCTCACAGGCGCGCCATCGCACAGTCCGTCAACGAGGATCCGGGCAGCCTCGGCGGAGGCAAAAATGCTGGTGGAGAAGCTCGCAAAGGCGAGAGTTGAAAGGAGCAATCCATGTCACAAAACGATGATCGTTCGCTCCCACCGCAAGGCCAATCTTTTCCCGAGGGAGCGACGCAAAGGGCCTCCGACCGCACCGAGAACCCCGGCGGACCGGAACACACCGAATTGGATGACCGACAGGCCGCCGGCACACCCGGCGGCGGAACCGAGGTCGGAGGTCTGGCCGGCACCAACTTCGGCGAAGGTGACCCCGATCTCGAGGAATTGCACGAAGCGATGGGGACCGGAACCGAACCCGAAGCCGAGGATGAAGCATCATACTCCGGTCGGTCCGGCGGAGCCGTCGGAGGAACTCCCGCAGGAAAACGAAGTTCGGGAGGAACGACACGCAGCGGAATCCCACCCGGAAAGACCGATCGCGGGGACAGCACCATCGGCTCCGAACCCGAAAATGAGTAGGACTTCTGTAGGGAAGAGAAATCATGAACCAACAACGACTGGAACACTATTATCAAAAATTGCACGAGCTAGGGCAGGGACTCGAGTCCCGCATGTCGGGCCTGAACGACGAAGCCCTCCGGAGCACGTCGGACGACCAGCAAGGCAACCTCTCCAACACGCCGATGCACCTCGGCGACGCCAGCAGCAATCAATATGACCAGGACGTCGCCACGAACCTGCTCGGCACGGAAAGAGAAATTGGCCACGAAGTCGCCGCCGCTCTCGACCGTGTTGAACAAGGCACCTACGGCAACTGCGAGGATTGTGGACGGGAGATATCCCACGAGCGACTCGACGCGCTTCCCTATGCCCGACATTGCATCGAGTGCTCGGAGAAACGTCAGAGGGAAAGCTCTTGAGGATTCAAGCGATCAAGTAGTGGGCACACTGGAAACGGGAAATTTATTGGTGTCCGGTTTTGTCTTTCGTAGCCCACCAAACGAGGGAACAGGGGACAGAAAGACCGGCTGAAGCTGGACCGTTGACGGCGTTCGAAGCATGTCTTGGTCGAAGCAGAAACATGCTCGGGAGTTTGGGATAGCAGTCCATCCCGCGCACGTGTCGTCACACTATCGCGCATCTCGTGGCAGGTTTTCTCAAGGAGGTGTCGTTCGCCATCGGGCCAAGAAGTCGTTTCGATTCCTCCCAAGGGCTAAAGTCCTTTCCCGAAGAACAAGGGTCAGGGTCGGTTCTGCTCTTCTTGCAAATATCGTTGCCAGGACAACGGTGGGTCCTCGGCCTTGTTGGGCACGAGGGCCAACATGATCAAAAGGAACCCGAGGACGAAACGGTTTTGGTGCGCCGGTTCCGGCGGATAGTCCGCCGCAAAATAGGCCCAGCCCGTCAACCCAAGGGCCACCACTAGAACGCCAAAACGGACGTGGCGGAGTGGTCCCCAGTACGACATCAGGGCGCACGTGCAGATCACCAGGGCGCACAAAAAGTCAAGCACCCACCAGTGCGTCGGGACGTCGGAATACCGGAATATGAAAGGACTCAACGCCAACCACAAGGCCAACATCACTTCAGTCGTTCTCGCCCACACGCCTCACCTCCTGCTGCTGATTTCCAGGGCAACCTCTCGGGCTTCCTGACTCGATTTGCCTCGGAAGGTGTCCCACAGGATCAACCAATTCTTGTGCTTCTTCCAAACCAGGTACAGGTACACCAGGCAGGACCATACCTCGTCATAGGCAAAGTAAATCAATACCAACGAGATGACCGCCGTCACCAAACACAAAAAGCACCATGAACCGACCACGGCACCTTGCAGGACGACCAGAATGACGCTGACGATGCCGACCGGGATGACGTCGATGCCGAACAGGATGACCAGCCAGGGGCGACACTGCCAACGACGTGTCGAGCCGGCCAACCCAAAAATCGCATCACCCAGGTAGGCCAGAGCCCCCAGGGCAGCATCGGGGATCAACATCCATCGACGCATCGACTCCGACACGTCGGAAGACAGAACCAAATTGGTTTGTTCCCCGAACACGGGATCCCAGACATGAGCAACGAGCCGCCACTGGTACAGGGCCATGTAGGTGGCAATGACGGCGGCTATCGCGCCGAGGACGCACACCGGAATTCGTTGGGACCACCGCGACGGGTTGTGCTTCCAGGGTGGTGGGGTGCGGGACACATCGGGTTCTGCGAATGTTTTTTGCATGGCGAGTATTCTGGTTTCGGACGAAAAGTATACCCCTCGGATGTTGGATTGAGTTGCAATCATCGTGCCGGAACCCACCTCCAGGTCCAGCTTTGGCCGCATTCGAGTTGTCCAGGCGAGACCATTCGGAAAACAGAACCACATTCGGTTCGGCACATCGGTTGCAACGAAGTGCCAAAGAAGAGGCAACATCTTTGCAACCGAACAAGACGATCTCACCTGGTCATCTGTTGCTCAGCCATCGCGCCGCAATGGCTGAGATTCTTGGAGAGCCGTCGCATGACGAAACACAACCAACAATCCGACGCCAATGGTGCCACGACCCAATTCGGCGGCATGGAAGCCCGGGGGGTGTCGCGCCCCATGGCAGAACAACAAACCTCAGGTCACCAGAACGGGGACGAGAGCACGAACGGGGCTCATCACCACGAGATGACCGAAGACCAGCGACTCGACATGCTTCGGGCCCACCACAAGCACACCCTCTGGGTGTACTGGTCGATCCTCATGCTGGGATTCTGGATGGTATTGGCCCCAATCACGTTTGGATACCTCAACCCGGCACTCTGGTCGGTGCCCAGTTTGGGTGAGCGCGGCGTGTGGTTCAGCAGTGAACCACATTCGTTGTTGCGGGCGCAGTTAATGACCTGGAGTGACATCGTCAGCGGTGTCCTTTTGCTCGTGTTCGGGTGAAGGTCGTTGACCCCAAATCGGCCCATCAGTTTGTGGATTTGTTGTGGCGTGGGGGTCTGGCTGACGACCGCGCCCGTGGTCTTTTGGGCACCAACGGCTGCCGGATATCTGAACGACACGGTCGTGGGGGCGCTGCTGATTGCCCTGACGATCCTGATCCCTGGCATGCCCAACATGATCATGTACATGCAGATGGGAGGGGACACTCCGCCAGGGTGGACTTACAACCCCTCGAGCTGGCCGCAGCGCTGGATCATGATCGTCACGGGGTTCGCGGGCTGGGTCGTGTCCCGCTACATCGCGGCCTTTCAACTGGGGTACATCGATTACATTTGGGATCCCTTCTTCGGCTTCCAGTCCAACACCGAACAGGTCTTGAATTCGCAACTGTCGCACGCCTGGCCGATCTCCGATGGCGCGTTGGGGGCATTCTCTTACACCTTCGAATTCCTCATGGGTTGGATGGGTTCGACGTCGCGGTGGCGGACGATGCCGTGGATGGTGACGTTCTTCGGCATCCTCGTCATTCCGTTGGGACTGACACACATCCTGTTGGTGATTTCACAACCAGTGGTCGTCGGTGCGTGGTGTTCGATGTGCTTGTTGGCGGCGTTGATCATGTTGCCGATGATCCCCCTCGAAGTCGATGAAGTCGTGGCCATGGGGCAACACATGGTCGAGGCCAAACGGCGCGGGGACCGCAACGGTTCGTGGTGGCAAATATTCTGGAAAGGTGGGACGGCCGAGGGATGCACTCAGGACGAGCGATCGCCCGAATTGTTGGACCTGCCACAAAAGCCCTGGCAAGTGTTCAAGGCCTCGATTTGGGAAATGACTTTTCCCTGGACGTTGACGGTTTCGACCGTGTTGGGACTCTGGCTCATGTTTTCCCCGACCGTGTTTGGCCTGCCGACGTCGGTCGACACGTTGGATGCGGCGGACATCAATCACCTCGGTGGGGCCCTCGTCATCACCATCTCCGTGATCTGCATGGGGGAGGTGATCCGCGTGGGGCGCTATCTCAACATTGTGTTGGCCTCGCTGCTCATCGTGGGAACCTGGTTGCTCTCGGGGTCCACACCGGCAGCCTCGTGGAACGTCACCATTGTCAGCGTCGTGTTAATCGGTCTGACCATTCCTCGGGGAACGAAGGCGGAATCGTACGGACTGTGGGATCGAATGGTGCGCTAAAATCCCCGGAAACCAGGAACGCGTAACGTGGCAACTGGGCATCAAAAATGCAGACAATTCTGCCAGCCTTGGGCATGGTAAAGTTGAGTTCGAACAATAGGAGAAATCGTTATGCCAGGTGCATGGTCCGAAAAAGACGAACGTCAATACGAACACATCAAGGAAAGTAATCTGGAGCGTGGTGTCAGCGAGGACCGGGCCGAGGAAATCGCGGCGCGGACCGTCAACAAGCAGAGACGGAAAGAAGGAAGGACGCCCAACAAACGATCCCAGGGAACTGGAAATCCAAACACCAAGCTGGAAAACCGCACCCTTCAGGAACTGTACAACCTGGCGAAGGAAAAGCAGATTCCAGGTCGCAGTAAGATGAACAAGGCGGAACTGATCAAGGCACTCCGGCGCAAGTAATGGGTCCTGGAATTCTACGTCCTGAGAAGTTCCGTTACCCATATTTCGGGAGGACTTGATGAGCCAAGAGAAGAAGCCAGAAATCGTAGTCGTCACCGGCGCGTCGGCTGGGGTGGGACGGGCCACGGTGCGGGCATTCGCCAAGAATGGTGCCCACATCGGACTACTCGCGCGCGGCCAAGACGGGTTGGACGCCACCCGACGTGAAGTTGAGGAGGCAGGAGGTAAGGCCGTCGTTGTCCCGACGGACGTGGCTAACGCGAGACAGGTGGAGCAGGCCGCGGAGGCCGTCGAGCAACAGGTGGGGCCGATCGACGTCTGGATCAATAACGCCATGACCTCGGTCTTTTCCACGTTCTGGGACATGACGGCGGAGGACTTTCACCGGGTCACGGAAGTGACGTACCTGGGCGTCGTGTACGGCACGATGGCAGCGATCAAACGAATGAGGCCGCGAAACCGTGGTTCGATCGTGCAGGTCGGATCGGCCCTGGCCTATCGCGGCATCCCTTTGCAATCGGCCTACTGCGGGGCCAAGCACGCCATCCAGGGGTTCACCGAATCTCTTCGGTGTGAACTCTTGCACGAAAAGAGTGACATCCGACTGACAATGGTACAACTGCCCGCCCTGAACACACCTCAGTTCGACTGGGTCAAGAGCAACCTGCCGCGCAGGTCCCAACCGGTCCCACCGATCTACCAACCGGAGGTCGCAGCCGACGCCATTTACTGGGCCGCCCACAACAACCATCGAGAATTACAGGTCGGGACGAGTACCGTTAAGGTCATCCTCGGCAACAAGGTGTTCCCCGGCTGGGGAGATGAGTATCTCGCCGAGCATGGGTTCGATTCCCAGATGACCGACGAGCCAAAGGACCCGAACCGACCACACAATTTGTGGGAACCGGTCCCGGGGGACCACGGAGCCCATGGCCGGTTCGACGACCGTTCGACGGACAGTCATTTGCAGTTGTGGATCAATACCAGCCAAGTCGGACGGGCCGTGCAAGAAGTGGCCGAGGAGGGGTGGGAAAAAATTACCGGCATCTTTGGTTAAGAAGGTCACCCGGACCCAATGTTAGAGACTGGAATCTCTGGTTTTGAGGAGGCTGGGTGTTCGGATAGGAAATCGTCGGATTGTGCTTTGGTTTGGAGGCTCTGGGGCGGTCGATTCAATACGAGTCGCGTACGGAAGAGTTGCAATTCGCTCCGCGAAAAGTTATTAGTCTTTGGTGACTGTTCGCAGACCGAAACGTAACTGTCCGATCCGCCCTTGCGGCCCAAGAATTCTCACTTCCTTCCGATGGTGTTGCCCCATGAAACAAATCCTGCGGCTCTTGTTCTTCTGGAAATACCACGACCGAGAAGGCAGCCCGCGGCACGTGAGGCCAATTTATCGAGTCACGATCGTACTCTTTGTGCTGTTCCTGACGGGACTCGCCTGGCAGGTGCAGGACTTCTCCCAGCATCAATCCGCAATTCGGCGAAAGGCCATCGCCCGAGGGCAGCAAAAACTGGCCGTTCTGACAGACCGCCTCGGTGGCGTCCTCGCCAGGATCGAAACTCTTACAGATGACCTCGCGCAAGACGTCG